>CALBIE010000133.1 GCA_937893495.1 uncultured Verrucomicrobiales bacterium
ACCTCGTCGGAAACGTGTATCCCCGCCGTGCGAATCAGGCCATTTCCCTGCCGGATGGAATCGCGTAGTTCGGATTCAAGGATGTATTCGGTCAGACCCTTCGTTCGAATCATGGACAGTTATCCAAGAAACGAGCAGATGTATTCGCAGGTGCCCGATTGAACCTCGATGTCGAAGCCGGACTTCGCGGGCACATCGAACGACTGGTCTTGCGCATAATCATTTGCTTTGTCCTGGCCGTCGAGTTTCACGCGGCAGTCACCGGCGACGATTTCCATGCGTTCAGCTTGCTCTGAGGCAAAGTGAAATTGACCGGGATAAATCAGTCCCAACGTTTTCTTCGCGCCATCGGGAAACAGAATCGTGTGACTCACCACCTTGCCGTCGAAATAGACATTCGCCTTGGTCACCGCAGTGACGTTTTGAAATTCAGTTGGAATAGAGGTCATCGCGCGGAAGTGTTTCGGGACCATTGCAAAAGTCAATATAAGGCGTTCAGGAAACCGGCCAGACCGAGTCGCGGTCGAGTCTCACGGCGATCACCTGGGCATTCACTCCAAAGCGCGGAGCAACCTTTTCTGCGAATTTATCCCTCAACGAACCACTTTGCATGAAATTGGGAACGAGCTTTTCCGCATCGGGTGCAAATTCATCGAAGCAGGCCAGCAAACGAGACTCGGGAACCAACAACCGCCCGGCGAATTCGTTCGCCTCCTGTTCGACGGTGTATTTCTTGCCACCATAGGTCTCGTTCCAGCGTGCGAATCCTTGCAGCGAGGAAAAGTTCTCCAGCTTTGGCAGGTCGCGGTGGAGATAGTAATGCGCCAGCTCGTGGGCAACCGTGAAACGGAGACGGTTAAGCTTCCAGTCCGGACCTTTCTCCATTAACGCGTATTGCTCAGCATCCAGATAGATGCCGGTGAAATCCGCCGTGATAGCGGCTTCCACCCGGTATTTTGAGGTGAGGTCGTCAAACGGGATGGGGTCCAGTCCAAGATCCACTTCGAAGAAGGTGAACACATCAATCGGTGTTCGGTCCTCTCGCAGCAACTCATACTGAGCACGCAATTCCCCAATCCTCTCCCAGACGTGTTTCATATGCCGGCAGTTCTATTCGTGATCGCGCGTGTGCAACCTGCGGACGTCATTCGCGAGATTCGTCAATTCGGCTTCAGTCAGTTCGTGACCACGCGCGGCGCGGAAGAACGCCGGAAGCGCTTTCTGGAGGATGACATTGTCGGCCACGTCCGGCGGGATTTCGCGGCGTTGAATTGCGGCCTCATCCATAAACGACAGTTTTTCCGCCCCAGTCAGGTCAAAGAAATCCGCGAGGCGTTCCAGCAAATCGACGTCGCCGGGCGGTGGGTTGATTCCCCTTTCCACTTTGCTCCAGTTGCTTGGATCCAACCGGGTC
The DNA here is from genome assembly GCA_937893495.1 of uncultured Verrucomicrobiales bacterium. Lineage (GTDB taxonomy): Bacteria > Verrucomicrobiota > Verrucomicrobiia > Limisphaerales > JAYPXF01 > CALBIE01. The sequence continues at coordinate 1,415 of CALBIE010000133.1, forward strand.
TGATGGCAGAAGTCGCGTAGCGTCAAACGCTTCATCAGGCGGAGTGATTTGACAGTTTCGGTGAACATCTTCGGGGCTTGTCGTTTGTTTGTGGTAAAATACTACCACACCTGTCAATCCTCTGCCCGCACCGTCTCTTTGGCGGACACTTCTTCACACCGAGACGCGGACACCTGATCGACTTTCTCGCAACTCTTCGCATTCTTGGAGTGACCCTTTTCAAATGTATTTCGTCTGGAGGAACAGGACCACGCTATCGCTGAAACCCAATCCCGCCAACTTCAGCTATCCGATGAATGAGCAGATGTATTCCTTCGGAAGGCACGGGACCACCTTATTGCGGACACCCAAACCGTCAATCGGTGGATTGCGCCATAACAGCCACGCCCGAGACTGATTGCGACCCTCGCCATCGCGACTCATGACGCCTGTCGCGCCGTCGGTTGATTATTCGTAAGCGTATACGCCGCTTCGCTGATTGCCTGCCATGTTCTGGAGCCGGTTCCAAACAGGCAGGACTGTCGATTGTCGTGACCTGTTTTCAAGCCATTCCTTAGCCAATCTCCTCGTCGGATGAAATTTGCGAATCCCCCTCCCAATTGGGGTTCAATTCTCTGATTGCTCTCATTCTCCAGATTCGGGACAGTGCAGATATGTGGCATGTCACCCAAGGTGACTTGCGTCTCAATCGTTACCCAAAGGAAACGGAAGAGTTCTGAAATGATAAATGGGGATGCAAATCTTCTGAACGACCAGGATCATCTGAAGCTGTTGCTTGAGAAAACTCGGGCAAAGCTTCTCGATTCCAGTCGGCGCAACCGACTAATCAATTTCCGGGAGAGTGCGCGCGATGTCGCAATCGTGGATGAAATGCCGGATCAGGTTTTCCAACACCTTGTTGAGCGAACACGGTCGTTTAACTTTCTCCCGGTTTCAGAAAAGGACCTCGAATCAAAGAAGGACTTCGAACGAATACTGCCGATCTCCAAGGCTAAAGAAATCGGCAAGGTTGCCAAACGGCACACCGACGACCAGTTGCAGACTCCTTTCGCGAAGAAGGATTTGGATCGGCGCGTCAGGGTTTTGTTTCGCGAACACACCACCATCATTCAAGAGACGGGAGCCAATAATCTCTATCTGGCGATGGGTTTCCTCTCTTGGAAAGATCGTGAAGACGACGAATCGCCGCCTTGTAAATCTCCCCTATTTCTCGTTCCGGTCCGCTTGGAGCGAATTCCAGGTGTCGGAGAAGCCGCCTACTGCCTCAAATATGACGACGTTGATATCGAGGCAAATTATTCGTTGGTTGAGAAGCTGCGAGCGAGCTTCGATTTGAAACTGCCGCTAATCGATGCCGAGCAATCGCCGGAGGAATACTGGCAGCAGATCGAACGAACGATCGTTCCGAAAACAAAGGACGGCTGGAGGGTGGAACGCGAAATGGTGTTGGGGCTGTTCCGCTTCGCCAAACAGGTCATGTATCAGGATCTCGATCTTGAAAAGTGGCCTCGTGGAATGCAGTTGTTGGATCAACCTGTGCTTCGACACCTGCTGCTTGGTCCTGGCGAGGGAGAAACGGAACCGGGGCAAATCTCCGAAGAATACGAGCAGGAGGATCCCGAATCCCCGCGACTACCGCTTATCCGAGACGCTGATTCCTCGCAATACTCGGCGCTGATCGACGCGCTTAGCAGGAAAGATGGCTTGGTTATCGAGGGGCCGCCGGGGACGGGCAAGTCGCAGACCATTACAAATTTGATTGCTGCCGCGCTCGACGCCGGGAAAACCGTTCTGTTTGTAGCGGAGAAGATGGCCGCGTTGGAGGTTGTCTTCAAGCGCCTCAAGGAGGCTGGTCTGGACCAATTCTGTCTTCAAATGCACGGTCTCAAGACGAGCAAACGCGAACTTCTCGATTCGTTGATGGATAGGGTGAACTTCCAAGCTCCTTCCGCGCGCCAGCAGGCCCAACATGAGGAAGAGGTTGAAAACGCCAAGAAGGATTTGGTTACGATTTCGAAGTTGTTGAATCGGAAAGTCGGTCCGGAAGACCTAGTGCTGCATGAAGTCATCTGGCGCATCGAGCGCCTTCGATGCGAGTTGCCTGACGATTTTGAGCCGCTAACGATTCAGTTCGAACAACCGCTGACTCTCGAACAGTTCAAACGGCTTAAGAATTTGCTACAGGATCTCGGACGGGAATGGGAGGGAATACCCGAAGGCGCCCGGGCTGCCTGGGCCGGCTTTCAACCGGAACGATTCGACAACGCGCGGAGGACCGATGTCGAGGCAAGTATCTCAGCAGCGAAAGCGGCGGCGGAGGAATGTCACCATGTTGTCAGTGAGCATGACGGGGAATCGGAAGCACCCAGCCTGCGTATAATGGCGAATCTGTTAAACCTCGCCGAACTGGAGGGATTCGCGGCATTACCGGCTCCACCGGTGGGATCCGAATTGGAGTTGCTTCATCGAGTATTGAAGCATGATATCACGGTCGAATTCGGCGACCTTGTGATCGGAATCGACGCGTTTTTGAAGCACGTGGCTGAGGTAGACGAAGTGTTCGACTTTCGCGATCCCGATTCGGAGCGCCAAGCCGAGATCTTGAAGAAACATACTTACGATCTCGGAGGCATAGTATGCGATGCAGACACCAAATTCAGTGAATTGAGCAGAGTGGCGGACGAGTATCGAAGCGTCATCGAGCTATTAGGCAAGCTGAATGCGATTGCGCAACCGGTGACAGAGTTAAGCGGACAGTCACTCCGCAGTCTGGTCGACATTGTTGGGATCGAGTCCAGTGCCGACTACCTGATGAACGGTTCCAGCGAGCTGTCGCTGCACGCAAATCCGGTTCATTTGAAAGCGTCTATTCCCAACTATCTTCAGCAGGCACGCCAAAACGCTTCGGAACTTGAAGCCTATCGTGACGGTCTGAATCTATTTCGATTGGGCGATGGCGCAATTTACGAAGCCACTCGTGATGCCGCAGATACCGTGCGCAGTACGACCGGATTCTTCTCAAGACTACTCGGAGGGGAATTCCGATCTGCCAAGAAAACACTGTGTCGTCTGTTGAGCAATCCAAGGGACTTTTCTCAAGAGCCTGAGTTCTTGGATGAACTTGACCGGGCTGTTGCCTTTCTCCGGGAGCGGGACGCATTCGAGCAGAGCACAGACTATAAAGCGGCGCTCGGAGGCTTGTTCCGAGGAATATCAAGTGATTGGAAGAGTCTGGACCGTGTGATCGGCTTTTCCCAAGGGCTAAAAGAAAAAATCGGACAAGAAAAAGCCGCGAAAGTGTTGGCCGACTGGGATACCCATCTTGAGCGCATTACGGAAGTCAAACGCCAGCTCAACGGGGCGACAAACCAAGTAGAGCGATTCATGGAAGCGTATCCGATTGCCGAGGGCGTGTGGAATCGTCCGATTGAACAAGTAGCCAATCATCTGCAGGGGCAACTCGATAAGCTGGATCATGCACGCAAAGACTTGGAAGCGGCATGGTGCAACCGCGAAGCGAGTTTCAAGTTAGCGGACAAAGCCGCCGGCTCCCACAAGCACGCCTGGCAAAAAGAAAGCGATATCCGCCGTCATCTGGCCTTCGGCAAGATTTTGGAACACACTTGGGAAGGGGCGGACACCCGAATAGATCCGCTGAAGAATGTCAGTGAGTGGATTGACAAGTGCCTCCAATTCGAGGGTATTAGCGAAGAGGTCCTGCGCTGGCTGATTCCCGCGTCGGATATTGTTCGGAGGGTCGAATTTGATGAACTCGTTCGTCACTTCGCCAAGCTGAAAGTCATCTTGGAAGATCAGAACACGTTGCTTCAGCAGTTTGGACAGGTGGAGGTGGGAGAATGGTTGGGCGGTTGGGATAATACGCTGATCGAATTTGCGGATAAGCTGGACAACTGTGCGGACCACTGGTCGGCAATTGATCTGATGATCCGATGGCGCACCGTCCACAAGGAGGTTTGTGAATTCGGATTGGAGAATCTTGCCAATCGGATTTCCTCAAGCCAATTACGGCAGGATCAGGCGGGGCACGCATTTGAACTAAGCTACTACAATACCTTGGCTGCCGCACTTATCGAACAGAAGCCGAAATTGCGGGGATTCACCCACACGAGATACGAATCGCTGCGCGAAAGATTTGCCGATCTCGACCGGGAGCTGCTGCAAATAAACTCTGCAAAGATTGCCTCCGGATTGGCTCGAAAACGTGGCCCGGCGGGAAACAACACGGGGCCCGTCCGCGGCTATACTGAGCGACACCTGATCCACCACGAGGCAGGCAAAAAATCTCGTCACATCCCGGTACGTCAATTGATGACTCGGGCAGGCCGCGCTCTTCAGGGACTCAAGCCCTGCTTTCTTATGTCGCCGTTGACCGTTGCGCAATACCTCCCGCGAGGAGAGATTCATTTCGACATGATCGTTATGGACGAAGCATCTCAAATGCGCCCGGAAGATGCTTTGGGTGCTATCGCGCGGGGAAGCCAGATCGTAATCGTCGGCGATCCCAAGCAATTGCCGCCAACTTCCTTCTTCGAGACGGCGGTCGCCGAGGATGACGAAGCGGAGGAAACGGTGGTGGACGATACCGAATCGATTCTCGACCTTTGCCTCAAGCAGTTTCCATTTCGACGCCTCCGATGGCATTACCGCTCTCAACACGAAGCCCTGATTCGGTTTTCCAACGATCGATTTTACGATGGAGATCTGGTGATCTTCCCTTCACCGAAAAAGGGGTCGCGGCATTTCGGGGTCCATTCCACTTTCGTTGAAAATCCTTCTTACCACAAAGGCCGCAATCGTGCAGAAGCCGATGTTGTCGTTCAGCATATCGTCCGACATTTCCAGCGAAACTCGGACCTGTCACTCGGAGTTGCCGCATTCAACAAAGCTCAGGCCGAGGAAATCGAAATGCTGCTGGAAAAGACCAGGGCGGAGGATCCTGCCCTTGATGCAACGATACAGAAACGATCAGGCGACGACGCCCTCTTCATCAAGAACCTGGAAAACGTTCAAGGTGATGAACGAGATGTAATCTTCATTTCCACAACT
>CALBIE010000134.1 GCA_937893495.1 uncultured Verrucomicrobiales bacterium
CGCAACGACGCAAGCTGCGTATCCGACATCGCTGTCTTGCCAATGGTCAGCCGATGCGATTCCATCCTTGAATTATGCGTTCCAATCATTGCCTGAATCGTCGGGAGTTCATCGCATCCTCGACCGCGGCATTGGCCGCGTCAAAGTTAAATGCGGCCGGAGTGCCGGCCCGAATCATCGACATTCACCAACACCCGGGATTCAAGGGTCGCCCTGGTGACAAGCTGGTGGCACATCAACGAGTGATGGGAATGTCGGTGTCATTTGTACTCCCCGGAGGCACGCCGGTACAGCGACCCTCCACCCACGAGGGCAAGTCCAACGGTCTGGCTGCCGGGTGCACGGGAATGGAAGAAGCGTGGCAATTGACCAGGGCGCATTCGAAGGCACTGCGGTTCTTTGCCAATGAAGTGCCCGACCTGCCCGAAGCGAAAAAGAATCTGGAGAAATACCTCAAGCGCGGCGCCATCGGCATCGGCGAACAGAAGTTCAACCTGGCAATCGATTCAAAACCGATGCTCCAGCTCTATGACATCGCGAAGGAGTTCGGGGTGCCCGTTCTTCTTCACTTTCAGCATGCTCGCTACAACCACGGGATTGAGCGGTTTCACAAGATTCTTGAGAGATATCCGACCGTGAACTTCATCGGCCATGCCCAGACGTTCTGGGGCAACATCGACAGGAATCACAAGCAGCCGGAGATGTATCCGACAGGCAAGGTGACGCCGGGTGGAATCTCGGATCAGTTGTTGGGCGATTACGCGAACATGTATGGCGACCACGCCGCCGGATCGGGCCGCAACGCATTGATTCGCGATCCGGACCATGCGACGGCTTTCCTCCGACGACACCAGGACAAGTTGATGTTCGGCAGTGACTGCTACGATTTGCTGGGGCGCGGACCTAGCTGTCGTGGGGCGGGCCTGCTGGCGACATTGCGGGAACTGGCTCCGTCGAAGGCGGTCCTGCGAAAAATTCTCTTCGGCAATGCCAACCGACTTTTTGGACTCAATCTCTGATTCCGGTTCCGGTGCTTGCGCATCATCGCCTGAACGATCAATCCTGAAATCATGAACACGCTGGCACTGGCTCTTTTCGCCGCGCTTGCGGGCAATTTGTCCGTGGACGAATTCAATCGTCTGCACCGCGATGTCCAGACCCCGAGGGATGCGACGTGGCGGACCATTCCGTGGAAAACGTCGGTGCTGGAAGCGCAGGCCATCGCCGCGCGTGAACGCAAACCCATCTTCATCTGGGCGATGGACGGGCATCCGCTGGGTTGCACATGAAACAACGGGGTGCTCGACCGTGCGTCGATCTTCAGCAATCCGGATGTCGTGAAACTGCTGCAAACAAAGTTTGTCCCCGTAGCGATTGACCAGGCTTATCAACGACGGCAGAAGGATGCCGAAGGGCGTTTCTACCAGAAGATTGCCAACCAGGGACCACGCAAGGTCGGCGGCGGAACGACCCAGGGGCATTACGTCGCGGCGCCGGATGGCACGCTGCTGGGATTCGGTAATCATCGTGCGACGGAGCGATTCATGGGTCTGCTGCGGGGCGCGCTCAACAGATACCGGGGCGATGAAGTGGCTGCCATCGATCCCGGCCGGCCAGATTCGCGATGGTCTCCGAAGCCACCGGCCGGTGGACTGATCGTCCGTGTGCATTCGAAAGTCCTGTCCGGTTATGAACCCACGGACGACCCGTGGCGGCGGATGTTTCAGAACGGTATCGGTCGCGACAATCTGTGGATTCGCACCGAGGAACATCGCGCGCTGATTCGCGGTGAAATACCGCAGAAGCTTTTGGCGCGCATCGCCATGTTTCATCTCGTGGACAACACCCGCGGCGAACCGCCGATGTGGGAGCCGCAGGAAATCGTCAGCTCTGATGCCACCCTCCGTGATGGACGACTGTCGGGAACAGTTCATCTGCGCAGCCGATCCGGCGATCGGGAGTTCAAGGCAGACATTTTCGGCATGGTTGAAACAAAGGATGGAAGAATCTCCCGCCTTGATCTTGTCGCGCGTGGCCAGTTTCGCGGAGAAGGTCAGTTCACCCAACGAGCGCCGAAGGGAGAATTCCCGTTGGCCATCGCATTTCGTCTGGCGGATGGCACGGACGTCGCGGATTCCATTCCCCCGCAGGCATCGCGCGGCTGGCTGGACGGATACATTCGTTGAACGACGATTCCGTTGCACATCGGCTCGTTAATCCCGAACTCAGAAATGAAAAGGGGAGTGCGCCTTCGCGGAAAACGCAGTCGCACCGAAACGATTCGAGCGTTCGTGACTGTCCCGCGCGCAACACGCTGGCTGCGCGTTGGACGCCGCTGCGGGTCAGGAGACCCGCGTCCCGGCGCGCGACTCTCCAGAGTCGCAGCAGCGGGGACAAACTGATTGCGTGCTGATTAACCCCGAAGCCCGAAATGTTCCGCGCGCGCAAAACTCTGGCCGCGAGCTGCGGCCAGCCACACCCGGGGCGGGCGTGCTCCCCAACTTCGCGGTTCTGGTAAAAATGTAGCAGCCGACGTAAGGAGGCTCTGATCTTATTGTTTCACCGAAATTATTTGAGCCGGCCGACGAACGGGTTGGCGAATGTGGGATGGGTCTCCGACCCGCCGGTTCCGGGAACCTCTGGTTCTCCGGACTTCGCCTGCCCGCGCAAGATACTACAGCGTCAGCGACGCGCGCCCTCAGAGAGGCCGCGACTGGCAGGTCGGAAACCTGCCCCACATCGGTACGTTTTTCAACGCTTCCCTACGGCGTGACTTGAACGTAATGGCGCGCGGTTTGACCCGACGCCAGTTCCGTCGCCCGGATTTCCCACAACCCCGTCTCGTCGTTGGGGGCGACGTCCGCAGTGATTCGCAACTGACCGTCACGGGCTCCGTAATACCCGCTGAATTCCATTTCCCGCCCCGTCGAATCGCGGATATCCAGTCGCAGTGGAATTATCGCGGACAACGGAAGCCCCTCCGCGGATTCTATCCGGATTGATAAATCGAACCTGTTACCGCGCGCGCAGGTCTTTCCGCCACTGATTGCCACACGAGCGATTGGTTGATTGGCAATCAGGAAAAGTTGCCCTTCCGCCGGTCCGAGACGGGTGTCAATGGCTATGCCGGAATCCAACTCGACCTGGACAACCTTTCGGCTCGCCAGCAGATCGTAAACGTGTCCCGTCTTGCGACGAACGTGAATGCGAGCGGTTGACGGCAGGCCGTCCTCCTGCACGAGTCCGTGCTGTCCGACGTAAGTGCCAAAGGTGCGATGGTCGTTGATTGCGAAGATATAGTCCGAAGTGCCGAATCGCCGCGCCCGCGTGATCACCTCTGGGTTGTCCGACTCGACAAAACGCTGATAGCGCCCCATTAACAGCTGCTTCAGTTGCGAAGCTTTCTGGAGCAATTGCGCCTTGGCTTCATCAGCCTTCTTCGAGCGCGCAAAACTCCTGATCGTCAGATCGGCCTTGATGCCCGGAGCAAGATTTTCGTCACCGATAACGAGACCGCCGCCCTTTTGAAACTCGCGGATTTGATTGGCAATCGACGCAGTGAGGACATCGCAATCGAAAAGGACGAGCATCTTGAATCGGGTAAGCCCATCGCGCTGGATGGATTCCTCATAGACAATCTCCGGTTGCAGTTGCGCGTATTGCAGCACGAGGTAGCCATCGCCATTCCACCGGTAATTCCAGCCGTACGTGCCGCGCCGGGCGAACATCTGCGAGGCAAAGCTTTGCAGATAAGCAATGTCGCTCGGCCGGTCGGGAATCTGTTTCAGGGTTGGCCCAAGTGGTTGGATGACCTCGTGAACCAGTCGCCGCAATTCGTGCTGCGTCTGCGGATGCGTGTAGCGATAGGCATAGGGCACCTTGCCCGGCAACAGCGACTGCCAGCCATGATACATGATGCCCTGAATCGGACGCGACAGCTTCGCCCAGAATGCCTCGCGCAGGTGCATCGGCGCGATGGTGATGTAGGCCGCATCCGGATCCTTGTCCTCCCATGCGGATTGCGCGGCGCTGTTCGTGCTTCCAGCTTTGGCAATGGGAGCAGTCTGCGAGCGATACCAGATTACCTGCGTCATCTTCATCACGCCCTGCGGATGTCCGGCACCCTTCGCCATGGCGAACAGTTCATCCGTCGCCGTGCCGATGCGAATCGGCTCGGGATAGCTGTAGGTCCATTGCGATAGATAATCCACCGCGCCGCCACTGCCGAACACACTCGTCGTGCGCACCGCCGGATCGTGAAAGGTCCAGAATCCGGGATGCATGCCGGTTTTCAAGCCACGGTGGACGGCGGAATGCAGATCATTCCATCCGTCGCCATTTTTCCAAAACCATTTGTAATAGGTGAATAACGGATCATCGTCGGCAATAATCCGGTCAGCGGGAAAGTTTTTCAGCTTTTGATACTCCACTCCATTCTTGATGCGGATTTCTGACGGAATCGCCCGACCGGTCGCCTTGCGATAGGCCTCTACCTCAAATGGGCTGAAGCTGACCTGCGACTCGCCCCGAACCTCCGAATGGACCAGCGCGGCGTCGTAGGCGGGAAATGCACCATAAGTCTCTGCCATGGATCGACCTACGTTTTCGCAGAACATCTGGATGTCCGGATGCGACGCGATGACATCATGCCGGGCGTAAGGTTTTCCGTTGCGATCCACGCGCTGGTATTCCTTCAGGTCGCGCGCCCAGCGGCCCGGTGATAATGACGAGACGATTTTCAGGTTGTTCGCAAGGGCAACGTTTAACATCCGTTTTCCGGCCTCGATTCGTTCCGGCTTGGAGGCGGGAACGGGTTTACCCGCCTGATAGATGGCATGAAAATCAGGATGGAGGCCAAGGCAGTGGGTGAATCCGATTTCCTTGAGGCGCGGAATCTCATCGATAACCGTCTGATCTCCACCCAGTCCCCACATGATCACGGGCATTTGATTCGGCAACTCACGTGCCACGATGGTGAACGGCATCACAGTTTCTCCGCGCCACTTCGTCTTCTCGCCAGCTTCGATTCGAGCATTGAGCAGGTACTCGCCAGGTCGAAGCCGGGTATCGATTGGCACTTCAATTTCGGCGTCCGCTCCCGGTGCCAGTGCTGCGATGGATTTAACTGTCACCCCGGTATCAGCCATTGCGGTAGAAACGCGAATGTTGTTTATCGGCTGGCGTTTCAAATTTCGAATCCGCAAACGAATCGGCGCAATCTTCTCCATCCGGATGAAAACGTTTCGATCCGAGACGCGCTCAACCATGAGTGGGCGGAATTCGAGTTCACCGCGACAGATACGCACCTGGTCGATGTAACCGGGAAATCCGCCGTAGTTACTGCCACGCCGATCACCGATCGAAAGCTCGTAGTTCCCCGGGTGAATCGCCCCACGGCCGGAATGAAAATCTTTTCCATTAAACCCGCCGTTGTGGAAAAACGTCACCGTTCCAGCGCCGTCGTAAACAAAGGCAACATGCGCCCAGCTATTGGTAGAGTATTCGGCGTATTGAGAGGTAAACCTCGCGGAATCCTTCCCGAATCCCATGTGTACCTCCATTCTGCGCTGCCCGGTACCGTCGGCCGGAGAAAGCGTCCATTGGTAGTCCTGGTGGGCGACGTATTTTTTGTCGAGCAGGAATGCCTGGAGTTTTGGAGTGAATTCCGCTTTCGGTTTTATCCACATTTCAACCGTGAATTTTCCTTCAGGAGACAATGCCGGATGATGCGGAACGATGGCGGCGTGTTTCCCGTCTTTGACCGGATAACCGGGGAACGATTCCAGCGCGCCACCGTTGCGACCATTGGTGGATATTACTGCTCCCTGTAGTTTGAACGGGTGCTTGAGCCGCGATTTTCCACGCATCTCGGACGTGGAATCAAAAGTCCAATACCCAAGCACATGGACTCCCGTCGCATCAGTTCCGGTATAAGGGGTATCCCAGTTTTCGGCGTGGCTCGTCGCGCCTATCGAAGTTGAACTGTAAACGGTCACCAGGAAACAGATGAAAAGGAATCGCATGATTGAGTGAATCCGACGCCAACGGGAGCCCGGATATTCCGTCAGTGATTCTCACGGGGATAACATCCTGCGGTCGCTGCGGGCACGCCCCCGTGGCGCAGGCTTCCAGCCTGCATGAGGCGTCGGTCAGACCAATACGGCAGAGAATGATCGAAGGCGTGAGTTGGCTGTTGGCGCGCTTTCCTTTTGACTGCGAATCATTTGGGCCAGGCGACGGCAAGACCGAGGGGTTCGCGCATCATTCGGGCTGGTCAGTTGGCAATCGGCGCGTTCGTGCAGGCGAGACGCCTGCGCTACGGGGGCCATGGTCGGGAATCGCAGGCCCAAAAGCCGTTGCTTGACAAACGCCTCCACTGTCCTACTGTCCTGTGACAGTCAACTCAGCGACATGATCATCCAGATCAACTACAAATCCGGCAAACCGGTGTATCTGCAGATTGTCGAGCAGATCAAATACGCGGCCGCGGCGGGCACGTTGAGGGCGGGCGATGCGATTCCCTCCATCCGCCCGTTGGCCGAAAAGCTCCGCGTCAACCGCAACACCGTCGCCAAGGCCTATCTCGAGCTCGAACGCGAAGGTGTCATTGAGACCCGTGCCGGCAAGGGCTGTTACCTCACGGACAATCACTCGCCTCTCAAGAAGAGTTTTCGCCAGCAGATTCTCAACGAGGTCATCGACGCCGTCATTGTGCAGGCACATCACTTCCAGATTTCCGACAGCGAATTGCTTGATTTGATCAAGAAGCGACTGAGCCAGTTCGAGCGTGACCGAAAGGAAACGGAATGAACGAAGACAGCGCACAGTTTGCAGTTCCCAGTCGTCAGTTTCCCCGCTGTTCGACGGTCACGCCCGGCGTCTGTCGCTGTCTCGTAAGTCACTCGGTAAATCCTGAGCACCGTGTTCCGTGTTCTGTGAACTTCCCCGCAATAACGACCCCGCAACACCCATGAACCCACCACCACCCGTCATCGAAATCACCGACCTGCATCGCGCCTATGGAAAGCTCGACGCCGTCAATGGCCTCAATCTCACTGTGGCACCCGGACGCTGTTACGGTTTCTTCGGCCGCAACGGCGCGGGCAAAACGACCACCATCAAATGCCTGCTCGATCTGTTGAAGCCCGCGGCAGGCACTGTTCGCCTGTTCGGCATGGACCCGGCCAAGGACGAAGTCGCCGTCAAATCCCGGCTCGCGTGGGTGCCCGACACCGTCGCGTTTTATCCCTGGATGCGAATTCAGGGTTACTTCGAATACCTGGCCTCCTTTCGACAGCATTGGAACGCGGAAATGGAGCGAAGCTTGTCAGAACAGTTCGAACTCGACCCGACGCGCAAGGTCAACGACCTCTCCAAAGGACAGAAGATGCAGGTGGCGCTCATCGGCGCACTTTGTCCCGAGCCCGAACTGCTCGTCCTCGATGAACCCACTTCCGGACTCGACCCGCTGGTGCGTCGCGAATTCATCCGCACGGTCATCGGCGCGTATCAGGAAGGTGATCCCGAGCGACGCACGGTTTTCGTCTCCACGCATTTGATTACCGAGTTCGAAGGACTCATTGACGAGTTCACCATTATCGATCGCGGCAAAGACATTCTGCGGATGGAAACGGAAACCGCGCGACAGGAATTTCGCAAGATCACCGCGCGCTTTCCAGCGGGCACGAAACCGGAATTGAACGGCACGCCGTGCCTCTATTCGCGACTCGATGGACAGGAAGCCGAATTGTTCGTGCGCGGCCCGGCCGACGAGGCGATTGCCAGTGTCAAATCCCTCGGTGCGGAAACGGTCGAGGAAGAATCATTGAGCCTTGAAGAAATCTTCCTCGCCACGCTGAACGCCGTGAAAGCCGGAAAATGAAGACACAATTCCATTCACCACAAAGGCGCGAAGGACACAAAGGGCTGCAGAGTTTTTTTGCTGGTTTCTCTGTGGTCCCGTGCTTACTCCGTGTTTCCTCAAACCGACGTTCACAACGGCGGGATCGGACTTCCGTCAACAGACTGTTGAAAGGCCAGTCAACGCACGTAGCCGCCGAGGTCAGGAGGCGGATTATTGAGGATTCCGAACCCGTCGAATCCGCCTCCTTACCTCGGCGGCTACCTTTTGGAGTGCGTCCATTCCCGCTTTTCTCTGCGGTTCTCTGCGCCCTCCGCGTCCTCTGCGTCCTCTGCGTTAAAGTGAACCGCCGCCCGCGTGCAAAAATTCATGGAATACC
>CALBIE010000135.1 GCA_937893495.1 uncultured Verrucomicrobiales bacterium
TTTGAGGGTTCCGGACTTCTCTCGGCCGTCGGCGGCGACGTGAACCGGATGGACGGCAAATGGTTTGATGCCACGGCGCAGTTCTTTGGCGGCAAGACGGGATTCATCGTGGACAAGGTTCGCGATCCGTATCCGAAACGCGTCATCGCGATGACCCCGCGTGGGAACTACGAAGTGCTCGATCCGAAGACCAGCGGCGACCCGTTCAAGCAGGCGGAGTCCCGTCATGACCGCTGGGTGAGCATCGAAGATTACACGCCCGGTCCGGTTCCGGTGGATCACCTCATCAAGAAGGGAATGATCCGAACGGCCAGTTCGTACGAACAGTGGCTGGACTATTCGGCCACGCGCGAACGGAGCACGTTTCAAGGCGCCCGCATCGAGGCTTCAAACCTGGGCGACAACCAGTTCGAAGTCCGGACGACACATGTGAACTCCTTCTCCCTCTGGCTGCATCCGAGCATGGTGGATTTCACCAGACCGATCACGGTCAGTGCCAACGGGGTGAAATCCAAACATAACGTTCGGCCAAGTCTGATCACGGCGTTGAAGAGTATCGAGCGGAGAGAGGATTGGGGATTGATCTACCACGCGGCGATCACGGTGGAAGTGTCGCATTGATCCGTGATGGAGCGGTATCCGCCAGTTGGCAACCGACTGACCGATTGGTAACCGACTGACCGATTGGTAACCGACTGACCGATTGGCAACCGATTGACCGATTGGCAACCGATTGACCGATTGGCAACCGATTGACCGATCAAAGTTCTATCTGGATCCTTTGATGAAGTGACCGTTATCGTGCGATAGAGATTGCCGAGGTATGCGGTCATTCGTCGATTAAGGCGGGTGTGAAGGAAACGCGGACAAATATTGGGCTGGATATGCGGTGGGAAAGAGCATTGAGAAACCGGGCTGATCTCGCTCCAACTTGCGGGTCAATCTGGCTGAGAAGACAACGGTCGCTGGCAATCCATGCGTATGCAATCAAATCCAAGGTGGACGGACAGATGGGCACTGGACAGCCCTTGTCTGATGGTCTGTGTCAAATTCGCGGAATCGATTCGGCTCTTAAACCCAATTCAAAACAGATGATGCTTCGCGAATTGCTGGCCCGCTTCAACACGACGGCAGCGGCAGGATGCCGGGACCGCACTCGTTTGGATTGGTCGGTCGTTGCCCGATTCCATGGTCCGAATGAAGGAGCGATGGCGATGGAAGGAGGCCAGGTCCGATGATCGATGGCATCCACAAGGTGTTTGCACATTTATCACAGGAGCATGCAAGTTCCTACCGAATGTTGTTGGAAACGTTTGCAGTGGCTCGCGAGCAATTTCAGATTCATCTTCGGCCGGCGGAAATCCTCCGGCTTCTTGCGAACAAGGCCGACTGCCCGACGGACGAGGAGGAGTTGACGGCACGGCTCCAGCAACTGGTTGACTGGGGAAATCTTGAACGGACGCCGGACCGGGTGGAAGCGACCACGGTGGAGGAGTTTTATCGCGCCCGATTCCTTTATCAACTCTCCGCTGCGGGTGAGGCGGCGGAAGCGGCGCTGCGACACTTCGAGGAAATCCTTCACCGTCCGGGCGAGCTGCAGACCGCCGCGCTCAGGGACATCACGGAATTCTTAAGGGCGATTCAGGCCAGCCTCGGGAAAGAACCTCTGGACATCCCCAGGTTGCACGCGGAATTCAAATCATTGTTCGATCGGTTCGAAGAATTAACGCATCGAGCGCAGACGTTCATGCGCGGGTTGCAGTCCACGATCGATCTGCACGGGATTTCGGTGGAGGCGTTCCTGGATTACAAGAATCGATTGCTGGATTATCTGGAACGATTTCTTGGTGAATTGGTCATGGCCTCCAGCGAGATCTCCCGTCAGGTTCTGGCGCTGCCCGTACACGACGAGATCTTCGACCGGCTCGCCCGGCAAAGTCTGATTGATTCATTGGATGATTCGAAAGCATTGCGCGAGCAAACCCGGCGGCGCTGGGTGGGGCAGTGGACCGGCTTTCGCCGCTGGTTTATGGGAATGGCAGATGGCGTTTCCCAGGCGGAGATCCTTCGCCGCCGGGCCCGGGAGGCGATCCCGGCCCTGCTTTATACCGTGCAGACAATCAACGACCGCCGCGTATCTCGCAGCGATCGCTTGGCCGACTGGCAGACGTTGGCCCTGTGGTTTGCCGAGGCGCAATCGGATCACGACGCACATCGTCTTTGGCGGAGCGCGTTCGCCATGGCGCCGGCGCGACATCTTTCAATTAACAATGAAACCCTGGAATTCCGCGACCAATCGGATGAAACGCCACGAACAAGCTGGCTCGAAGCCGAACCGGTTCGCGTGAATCCCCGCCTGCGCGCCTCGGGCCGGGTTACGGCTCGCGGCGGCCCCAATCGGATTATTGACACCTCGAGGGAGCGCGATCTGCTGGCGCGCCTGGCGGAGGCGGAGAATGCCCAGATAGAAGCAGCGAAACAGACTCTCGCCCGCAATGAACCGTTGCTGCTCTCTGATTTCGAATCACTCGACGATACCGCGTTTGAGTTGCTGCTCGATTTGTTGGGAGAAGCCATGAGTGCGCGCATCAGTTCGTCCGTGTCCGTTGAGGCAACTTCCACTGATGGCTCGTTGACGATCCGACTCGAACCCTTTGCGCTGGACCGACAGGCTCGCATTCAAACCAGTTCCGGTGCCATTACCGGCCCCGACGCGCGGGTTTTGATTCGCGAGACTTGAACAGATGTCCGCCAGACGAAATCGTAGCGTCCAGCTTTCGCGTCTTGAACAGGCGCTGGACGCGAATGTCGTCGAGGAACGGCGGCAAGCGGTGCGGGCGTTGCTCGGTAACCCGTTGATTCCGTCCACAGACGCCCGTCACGCGACGATTCGCAAGCATGCGGAATGGATTCGCAACTGGTTTTCACATCATGCCGAGTGGCAATTGACCGTCACTGCCGAAGCGGCGCGGCTGCGCAAGACCCCGGCGGATCCCGATGACGGAACCCGGCCCTGTCGCAGTCCGAAAACCGACACGCAACTGGCCCGCCGGGGCTACGTCTATCTATGTCTCTCGCTCGCCACTCTGACGCGGGCGGACCGGCAGACGACGCTGGGCAGTATCGCCCGCGAAATCGGTTCACACATTCGCGCCGAACTGCGGTTTGAGGCTGCCGGGATTGGTTCCGAACTCGACAGCCGAGATGAACGCCGGGAGTTGGTTGGCGCCATTCGGCTGCTGCTCGCCTGGGGGGTACTCGGCCGGGTGCATGACGACGAGGAGCGGTTCGTTCGGGATCAAAACGCAGACGCTCTATACAACGTCAATCGTCCCGTGCTCGCGCGGATTATGGCGACCGCGAATCCTCCCTCGCTGGTATCAGCCAAGGCGTTCGAGGAACGCCTTGGCGCCATCGCCGAACTGAGCTTCGACGAATCGGAGGAAAGCCGCCACCGGCGATGGCGGACCCGTTTGTTTCGCCGGCTGTTGGACGATCCCGTGCTCTATTACGACACACTTTCCGCAGACGAAAAGGCCTACCTTGACCGACAACGCGGTTCCATTCTTCAAGCCATTGAGGACGCCACAGGTTTGGTTCGCGAGGTGCGTTCCGAGGGTATTGCCATGGTTGATCCCACCGGCAGACTCACCGATTACAGTTTGCCGGAAGAAGGCACCGAAGGACATCTGACCCTGCTGATTGCCGAACATTTGTCGAACATTCTTCGTGAAACACCGGAACGGTCAGTTGCGCTTGAGGAATTGGTTGAATTCACGCGCGAGCGTATCCGGCAACACCGCAAAAGATGGCGCAAGGATGTGAGCGAGCCCGGACAGGATCGGGCTCTGACGGAGGAAGTCGTCAACCGACTTCGGGCTCTGTCCCTCGTGGAAACGCGCGACACCATGGTGCTTCCACGTCCGGCTCTGGGGAGATATGGTTTGAAGCCGGATTCCGAGGAAATGGAGACCCACCACAACCTGCCCTGTTTTGAATATGCCGCCCGCAGCGACAAGTGAACGATGGCGACCGTTACGGAGCGGTCTCATCAACCTGTTCAAATACGAGAACGAGGTTTTTCAGTTTGAGGACGGACGGCTGTTGTTGCGGGGCAACAACGGGGCGGGCAAGTCGCGGGTACTCGCGCTGCAGTTGCCGTTCCTGCTCGACGGTGAAATCTCTTCGCATCGCGTGGAACCGGATGGCGACCCCGCCAAGCGGATGGAATGGAACCTCTTGATGGGCGACAAACATGACAATCGCCTGGGTTACACGTGGATCGAATTCGGGCGCGTCGATGCGGACGGCGGGGAACACTATCTCACCCTGGCGTGCGGTCTGCACGCCAGGCGTCAGGGCAATCTGAATCGGTGGTACGCCATCACACCGCTCCGAATTGGAAGCGAACTGCAACTGGTGTCCGAACAAAACCTGCCGCTCACCAAGGACCGCCTCGTCGCCGCGATGGATGGCCGAGGCCGCATTTTTGACGCGCCGCGAGAATACCGCGTAGCGGTGGATGAGGCCTTGTTCCAGCTCGGACCCAGGTATGAACCGTTGATCGAACTGTTGATCCGGCTGCGGCAGCCGCAGCTTTCCCGCAAACTCGAACAGCAGGTCTTGTCCGATGCGTTGAGTGAAGCCCTGGCGCCGCTTTCATCCGGCTTGATCGAAGATATCGCCGCGGCATTCCGGGGAATCGAAGACGACCGGGAAGCCATGGGCGACTACCGGGCCGCACAGGCCGACGTGGCGGAGTTTCTAACGACGTATCAAACCTACGCGGCGATCGTGGTCCGGCGTCATTCCGAGATCGTTCGCAAGGAGAACAGCCGCTACGAACAGAGCGCGCGCGACAAAAAGAAATATTCCGAGGAACGCGAACAGCTCGAAGAGGACCTGAAGGTTCTGACTGCTGATCTGGGGCAGGCGGATAATCATCTCAGCGCACGGCGTACCGCTGAGCGCACCCTCCGCGACAGCCCGGAGATGAAGAGCGTCGAGACCCTCGAACTCGCGCAGAGTAATCGCGACGAACGGAAACAAAGTCTCGATCACGCCCGGGACAGCGAGAAACACGAAGAGGAGAGTCACGAGCGTTGCCGGGTGGAGCACGACGCGGTGAAGAACAAGTTCGACATCCGTAGAAGTGAGGCAGATAGCGCCCTGCTGGAATTTCGGAAAACCGGCGAGAAAGCGAAACTGCCCATTGCCGAAATGCCGGAACGAAAGGTGTTTGAGAAGGGTTGCCAGCGGCGTGACAAAGCAATCATTCACCTCCGCCGGTTGAACAAGGAACTGAACGAAGCAGACCAGCGTCACCGCGCCGCCGAAGATGAGTTGACGCGCACCTGCGGCGAACTGGAAACGGCTCGGGAATCCGCGGCCGGTGCTGAAGAAACGTTGGCCGATTCGGTGAACGATTTCACGCGACAGTCGCTCGCCTGGGAGGCATCGACCACCGAACTGAGGCTGGCCGGCGAAACCGACTGGCGCGAAACCGTGCTCGACTGGCTTCCTGATCGCCAATCCCGATTTCCATTTGAACACGCCGTCCACGCCGCGCATTCACGCATCCAGGGTGAGTTGATCGCCGGCAGGGAATCCCTGTCCGAACAAAAGCGGCAACGGCAGGGAGAACTCGAAGCTCTCGACTCGGAACTGAATGAACTCAAAAGCGGACGACAGCCGGAACCGCCAGTTCCCCACACCCGAACGTCGGATGCCCGCGACGGTCGCGACGGCGCACCGTTCTGGAAACTGTGCGATTTCCGGGACGATGTGCCGGCGGCGGAACGCTCCGGATACGAGGCCGCGTTGGAGGCTTCCGGCATCCTTGACGCCTGGCTGACGCCGGACGGATCATTGATCGACACGGCCTCCGGCGATGTGTTTCTGGTCGCTTCCGTTGACACTTCTGAAGGTGGATTAAATCGGATTCTCTCGGTGGCTTCGGACACGGTTCAGGCCGATGTTGTTTGCCGTGTTCTCCGCCGGATCGGATGCACTTCCGGCGACGGCGCAACCTGGGTCGCCGCCGACGGGCGTTGGGCGAATGGTCCGTTGCGCGGCGCTTGGATGAAAGCCGAGGCGGAATACCTTGGCTTCAATGCCCGCGAGCAAGCCCGTCTCCGCAAGATTGCCCGACTGGAAACGCGACAGAGGGATTTGCAGGCGAGTTTGGATGAACTCGAACGCGCAATCTCCAAGTTCACCGCGCGACTGGAAACCTTGGAGCGTGAACGCTCCACCGCGCCAACCGCCGACGCCATTCGTGAAGCCGCCGTCTTACGAGACGCCTGCCATCGGGCCGTTCTCGATGCGCAGGTGCGG
>CALBIE010000136.1 GCA_937893495.1 uncultured Verrucomicrobiales bacterium
GCGGATTGATCGCGCGGGCGTCTCATTACCCAGATGAGCAGCAGTAACGGGACGGCGATGAAGATGATCTTCACCAAGCCCAAAGGGATTTGCAGGAGCAGATTGCGGAGAAAGTCTCCGAGGTGATGCAAGGGTGTCATGGCGATTTCCTCCTTTCAAACATCAAGCCTTTGATCTCTTCTGCCGCTCTCGGTTTGGTGAACAGACTCACCCCGACGATCAGGGCAAAAGCGGTGATGAATGCCCAGACGGAAAAGTAGAGGAAAGGTTCGGCAATCTGAAACAGGGGACGCCAGGCGAGTGATTGAATGACGCTTTCCTGGCTGAAGGCGAACAACGTGACGGAGCAGGCGATTCCTCCGAGGAACCCGACAAAGGCACCGGTCGGTGTGGCGCGTTTCCAGAACATTCCCGTCAACAAAACCGCCAGCGCGGGGCCCTGGAAGAACGCCATCAGCGTCTGAAAGATGGTGTAGATGCCACTGCCTTCGAGTCGGGAAATGTAGAACGCGAATCCAATTGCCCAGATGATGAGCGCCACGGTGATGCCGCGACCGATTCGTAGAATCTGTGCATCACTGGCATCGCGGTTGATGAATCGTTGATAGAAGTCATTGGTGATCATCGTGGCGCCGGAATTGAGATACGAATCCACGCTCGACATGAGCGCGGCAATAAACGCGGCCAGGAATAGTCCGCGCAGACCGACGGGTAACACGTGCGCCACGAGATTCGGAAAGGCATCGTCACCACTCTTGAGCTCGGGAAACTTGGCCAGCGCAATCAATCCGGGGACGGCGATGATGAGCGGAATCAGATTCTTCAACAGCGCGCCCCAGACGTAGGATGCCTTGGCTTCAAATTCGGATTTAGCGCCGAGCGAGCGTTGCACGATGGCCTGATTGCCAATCCAGTAAGCGGGACCGAGGACAAATCCGAGTCCAAACAGAATTGCGGGCCAGGGAAACGGACCTTTGGTGTCCACCGGCAGGATGAGCTGCGCGTGCTCGAGGGCTTGTTCCGGCGGAATGTTTTGCACGGCGCGAATCTTTTCCAGCATGGGACCAATTCCGCCGAGGTCGACCAAACCGATGACCAGAATGGCCAGGCATCCGGCGATCATCACGACGCATTGAATCACGTCGGTGTAAACGACAGCCGCCAGTCCACCGATAATCGTGTAGATGCCAACGAGGCTGGCCGTGAGCAGAATGCAGGCGGTCGAATTCCAACCGAACACGGCGTGAAGCATCTTCGCGGAGGCGAACAGCATGATGCCCAGATTGCAGGCCATAAAGATGACCCAACAGATCGCCAGAGCGGTGCGAATGCGAACATCAAAGCGTTTTTCCATGAACTCGGGAATCGTATAGACGCCGGCTCGCCAGAAGATGGGAATGAAGATGAATGCCGCGATGATCATGGCCGGCACGCAGCCCAGCCATTCGAAATTGGCGACCGACATGCCATGAGTGTATGCGGCGCCACCGACCCCGATGATGTCCGTCCCTCCGATGTCGCTGGCGACCAGCGAGAACCCAATCGCCCACCAGGGCAGTGTTCTTCCGGCAAGGAACAGATCTTTGCCCGCCTTGACCCCACTGCCGAGCTTCACGCCGATGAAAACCGTGCCCAGCAGGTAGGCAACGACGATGGCATAATCAATCTGGCTGAGTTGACCGGACATGGTTTGTGAGTGGCTAGTATTAGCAAAAGACGGCGCGATGACCAGTGGGCAATAATCCCTTTTTGCATTGCTTAGGAAACTTCCGATCGGGCAATATTCGGCATCCTGTGAATCCGTGAAAGCGTTGGTTGATTGGTGGCGGTGTTCAACTGTTTTTGTCCTGTTGATTCTCGATGGTAAACGGCATGGCTGAAGAAGATGACGCAACATTGATGGACGGAGTCCAGACTTTGAGGTGCGACGCTGTGATTTGGATTCCCCTGATTGTCTTGCCGTAGTCGTGGATGATTTGACCAAAATCCTGGAGCAGGTGGGAGCCGGAGATGCCGCTTCGCTGAACCAGTTATACGATCTGGTTCACGCCGAACTGCGCGCGATGGCGGGTCGCAAAATGGCCTCGGAACGCCCGGGACACAGTTTGCAACCAACGGCACTGGTGAACGAGGCGTATTTGCGGCTGGCTGGCTCGGAAGGTATGACGTGGAAGAATCGGAGGCATTTCTTCGCCGCGGCATCGGAAGCGATGCGGCGGACTCTGGTTGAAAACGCCCGGCGGAAGCGCCAACTGAAACGCGGCGGCGGGGATGGGAAACAGGTCGAGTTATTTGAATCCCGGATTGTCGCGCCGGTTGAAGACGATAAACTCCTCCAGGTGCATGACGCCCTTGAAATCCTCGCGCGTGAGGATTTGATGAAGGCGGAGATTGTGAAACTGCGATTTTTCGTTGGGTTAAAACACCAGGAAATTGCTGACGCCATCGGCGTGAACGAGAAGACGGTCCGACGACATTGGGCTGTCGCCAAAGTCAGGCTGTTCGAAATCATTTCCGGGCCGAGCCAGTCAAACGGAACTCGAAGAAGCTGAAGCACGATGAAATCCGCTAAATTTGCAATGGTTGGATTTTTTTTGGAATCGATGTCCGTTTTGGCGGGCTGACGACGCATGTAACCTGAACCCGTATTGATGAAAGACCTCGATGCCATCTATTTGGCGGCCCGAGAAATGTCCAAGGAGCAGCGAGTCTCCTATTTGGACGGTGCATGCGATGGTGATGAAGGGGTGAAGGCGCGGATCCTGGAGATGCTGGGCAAGTCGAACGATGCGGAGGCGTTCTTTGGCGAATCCGGTGAGGACGTTCCCACCTTGTTGGGAGGCACCCAGCCGCCGGGTGGTTCGACCGAAATCACCTATCGCGATGTTCCGCGCGAGATCGGGCACTATGCCGTTGGCGAGCTGATTGGCGCCGGTGGCATGGGCCGCGTCTATCAGGGACGGGACACCCGTTTGGGGCGGTCCGTGGCCATCAAGATTCTCCCGGCTGCCTTCATCAATGATTCCACCAGCCTCGAACGTTTCAAGCGAGAGGCGCAGGTGCTGGCCTCACTAAACCATCCGAACATCGCGACCATTCACGGCTTTGAGGAAGCCGGAGACATCAAGGCCCTGGTACTCGAACTTGTAGAGGGCAAGACGCTGGCCGAGCGCATCAAACCGGCGAATCTGGAACTGGAGGAGGCCTTGCCCATCTTCCGGCAGATTGCCGAGGCGCTCGAGGCGGCACATCAGAAGGGGATCATTCACCGTGATCTCAAGCCGGCCAACATCGGATTGGACGTGCGGGGACACGTCAAGGTACTGGACTTCGGGTTGGCAAAGCGGATGTCCCGTGAGGGCGGCGGGGTGGGGGAAACATCTTTGGATTCCGAGCAGACTCAAAGCGGACAGGTAATGGGCACGCCGTTGTTCATGAGTCCGGAGCAGGCGCTGGGCAAGGACATCGATCACCGCACGGATATTTTCAGCATGGGGGTGGTAATGTATCGAGTGACGACCGGGCAGTTGCCGTTCAACGGCGACAATTTCGGCGAGGTGGTGAATAAGGTTGTGCATTCTCAACCGGTGGCGATTGCCCGCTTGAACTACGACGTCCCGCCGGAACTGGAGCGTATCATTCTCAAGTGCCTGCAGAAGTCGCGGGACAATCGCTATCAGTCGGTCGGGGAAATGGTAATCGATCTGCGGAACCTGGGGCGTGAGTTGGAATATGGTGGTCCGGTGAGCCGGTCTTCGGCATTCCCCATTTCCGATGGCAAGCAGATCCAACCGGAGCCCATCACGTTGGAGACGATTCAGTCCAGTCCCGTGCTGCTGAGTTACGCGCCGGTGGATGACCAGCCGTTGATGGCGGGCAAGCCTGGGTGGGTGTCCGAGCTGCATCGCAACCTCGAGGTGCGCGTCGAGCAGTTGTCCGGAGAGAAGGTGAGCATTGCCCGGCTTCCGGGGAATTCGGATTCCGCGGTGTTTGACGCGGGTGTGCTGGACTACATCCCCAAAGCCAAGGCGATGATCTCGGTGGTGTCACCGCCGTTCTTCAAGTCGGAAGCCTGCCGTCGCGAGGTGGAAACGTTCTGGCGCGGCGCGGACGTGACGGGCGGCCGCTGGGTGGAGGACAAGGCGCGGTTGCTCAAGGTGCTCAAGACCTCCATCGCCTCCGAGGAGATGCCACCACAGCTCGCGGACATCTTTTCGCCGTTGTTTGGTTTTGAATTCTTTGAAGTCGATTCTCGCACCGGACGGGTCCGTGAATTCGACGAGGCCTTTGGTCCCGCGCTCAAGCAGCGTTTTTTCGAACGGGTCTATGACCTGGCCTACGACGTCTGCCACATCCTCAAGCGGTTTCAGCAGAGTGGTTCGCACGAGATTCCCTCGGCCGACGCCAATCCCAATCGACGTTGGATTTACCTGGCCTCCACAACGTCGGACGTGCAGGACGAGCGGGACCGCATCCGCCGGGAGTTGTCGGAACGCGGTCACATGGTTTTGCCGGATGGGCCGCTGCCGATGCTGTCGCGCGAGGTGGAGGCCAGCGTGGGCGAATGCCTGGAGAAATGCAGCATTGCGATTCATCTGCTGGGTCGGCACTACGGGGTGACGCCCGAGGATTCGTCCGAGTCCATCCCCGCGCTGCAGTTGCGCCTGACGGCGACCCACTCGCGCCGGCAGAATCTGGAACGCCTTGTGTGGATGCCCGGTGGTGATGACGCGCAGGATCATAGGCAGCGCGAATTCCTCCGGCGCGTTCAGGAAGATCCGGAATTGCATCACAACGCGGAACTCATTGAGGGCAATCTGAATCTCCTCAAGAAGGATCTCATCCGTCGGCTGGAGCCGCCCGAAGAGAAACCCAAAGCTCCCGTCGTGGCTGCCAAAGCGTCCAAAGGTGCGCCGAAGCTTTACCTGATTTGTGATCCCAAGGACGAGGCGAACCTGGAGATGCTGGAGGATTACCTGTTCGATCAGGGATTTGAAGTCTGTCTGCCGGCATTCGATGGCGATGACCTCGCGGCGGCGGAACTGCATCAGGACAACCTGCTCACCTGTGATGCCGTGCTTGTTTACTACGGCGAGGCGCCACGCGCCTGGGTGGACATCAAGCTGCGGGAACTTCTCAAGGCCGCCGGCTACGGGCGCGAGACGCCGATTGCGGTTCAGGGCGTTTACATCGCGCCTCCGGAGGATCGCCGCAAGGAACGTTATCGTTCTCATCAGGCACAGGTGATTCATCAGGGTGCGGATTTCGCGCCGGGCGACGAACTGAACGCCTTCATTGCCCAGGTCAAGGAGGTGCGCGCGTGAACCAATTTCGAAATTGTAGCAGCCGACGTGAGGAGGCTCTCGCCTCTTCTTTGAAGCAGAAGGAATTGAGCCTCCTGACGGCGGCTGCTACGAGGATAGGGGAGGCGCTCGCGTGAGCACGCCCGGGTCCCTGAATCCCTTTCCCGGACTGCGGGCCTTCACGCAGGAGGAGGACTACCTCTTCTTCGGGCGCGAGGAGCAGACGATGGAGCTGTTGCAACGCCTCGGCGGCAATCGCTTCGTCGCGGTGGTCGGCACTTCCGGCAGCGGGAAGTCCTCGCTCGTGCGTTGCGGTCTGCTTTCTGAATTGCTCGGTGGCAAGATGATCCAGGCGGGCGCGGCCTGGGAAATTGCCGTGACGCATCCTGGTGGCAATCCCATGGCATTGCTTACCGAGGCGCTCATCGATGCGGACCTTTACGATCGTGACACGGAGAACGTCCGTGAAAACCTGCTGGCCACGCTGAGCCGCAGTCACTTTGGACTGGTCGAGGCGGTGAAGCAGTCGGACATCAGGGACGACACCAACTTCCTGCTCGTCGTCGATCAGTTTGAGGAAATCTTCCGCTTCCACGAGGCCGGTCAGTTGCAGCAGGAAATCGCAAACGAATTCGTCAGCCTGTTGCTCGAAGCCGTCGCGCAGACCGAGGTGCCGATTTACGTGGTCCTGACCATGCGGTCGGACTTCATCGGCGAATGCGGCCAGTTCGAAGGACTGGCCGAGAAGGTCAACAAGGGCGAGTTCCTCATTCCCCGGTTGACGCGAGATCAATACAAGCGCGTCATCGAAGGCCCCATCAAGGTGGCCGGCGGGAAGATTGCCCCGCGCCTCTTGCAGCGCCTGCTCAACGACCTGGGGCAGCAGGCCGATCAACTCCCCTGCCTTCAGCACGCGTTGATGCGCACGTGGGACGTCTGGGCGGAGCGGGGCGACAGCGAGGCGCTGGATCTGGATGATTATCAACGCGTCGGGAAGATGGCGCAGGCGCTGTCCCTGCATGCCGATGAAGTCTTCGCCTCGCTGGCGGACGATCGGCAACGCGCGCTGTGCGAGAACATGTTCCGCGCGTTGACCGTGCAGGAGTCCGAGGGGCGCGGCATCCGCCGTCCACAGCGACTGAGCGGACTCTGCCAGATTCTGGAGGCGCCGTTGGCGGAACTCGTTCCCATCATCGACGCGTATCGCCGGCACGGCGTCACGTTCCTCATGCCGCCGGCGGAGGTGGAACTCACCGAGACGACCATCATCGACATTTCGCACGAGAGTCTGATGCGTGTCTGGATGCGGCTGCGGCAATGGGTGGATGAGGAGGCGCAGGCCGCGGGCATTTATCGCCGACTTTCGGAGAGCGCCACGCTGCATGCCGCGGGCAAGGCCGGGTTGTATCGCGATCCGGAACTGGGCATCGCGCTGGCCTGGCGCGAGGAGAATCGTCCCAACCAGGTCTGGGCCGAGCGTTATCAGCCGGGCTTTGAGGTCGCGATGGCTTTTCTACAAAGCAGTCGGGAAGCGGAAGAGGCGGAGGAGGCGAAGCGGGAAGCCGCCCGGCAGAAGGAACTGGAGCAGGCGCAAAAGCTGGCCAAAGCTGAACAGCGTCGCGCGACCGAACAGGCGCGGGCAGCCGTGCGGCTGCGCTGGTTGGTGCGCGGATTGGGGGTCGTGGCGATGGTGGCCGTGGCGGCCATGTTGATGGCCTGGTCGGCCAGCCGGGAGGCCAGATCGAATGCGACTCTGGCGGCACAAAAGGCCACCGATGCCGAAACGGCGCAACGAGCGACCCAAAAAGCGCTCGGCGAAGTCGAAGTGGCCAAAGGCATCGCGGAACAGAATCTTTCCAGGGCGGAGAAGGCCCAGGCGGAGGCATTGAAGGCCGAGCGGCGCAGCCGCGAATTCCGGTATGCCACGGACATTCTGTTGGCGGGGCGCATTCTTGAGGACGACACGGCGAATGCCGGGCAGGTTCTGGAGCGGTTGGTGGACTACGATCCGGCGTCCAACAGCAGCTTGTCGGCTGGAGACGACCTGCGCGGGTTTGAATGGCATTATCTGCGGGGCCGGGTGGATGCCCGGGCCACCGTGTTTCGCGGCTTTGAAAGCGTCGTGATTGGCAGCGCGCTGAACGATCGGAACGAGCTGGTTGTGTTGGAGAAAGACGGCCGGCTGACGCGCTGGAACGCGGAAACCCGGGCCATGATTGGCGCGCCGCTGGATTTGAAACAGGGCCGCAGTCTGGGTGCCTTGGCGCTTTCTCCAGACGGTGCGCGTGTGGCGCTCGCCATCGGGAACCGGGTTCATCTGGTGGATGCGATGACCGGGAAGGAAAGCGCCCTTCCGCTTCCCGCCCAGGCCCGCATTGGAATGCTTTTTTCCCAGGACAGCCGAATGTTGGTCACGGTGGATTCGCTGGTCGGCTGGTGGGACGCCGCGACTGGCAAGGCCATCGCCCTGGACGACTCGAAAGTTCCGATCCGATCCGGTCCGGTCTCGCTTTCCGCCGACGGACTTACGCTGGCCGTCGGAGGGATTGCGGGTCGCTTTACGAGCCAATCGTTTTCGATTTTTCGCCTGGATGCCGCGACGCGGGAGATTGGCATCCTGCAGGACAAACGTGACGCCAACGCTGGCTCCATCCGCACGCTGGCGTTGAGCCCGGATGGAAAATCACTTCTGGCCAGCCAGTTCTTTGCGGGCATCTTGTACCGTTATTCCACGGAGGACGAGAAGGGCAAGGTCTCCCACAGCCGCGCCGATCACTCGGCTTCCGTTTCCGCCATCGCCTACGATCCGACGACCGGAGGCATGGTCACAGCCGATCTGGACGGGACCATGCTCACCTGGAATGCTGATGGCCCGGCCACCGGCGGGCTGATGGGGCATGCGCAACTGGTGGATCGAATCTCCTTTGTTCGCGACTCCAGCCGGGTGATCAGTTCCGGCAAGGACGGCACCGTTCGCCTTTGGAACCTGGAGGCGGGTGAAACCTCAAGCCAGGGTCGCAAGGAATTGGCCAGCAGCGGCCAGCGGGCCGCTTATTCGCCGGACGGGCTGTTGGTCGCGGCGGCGGAACGCGTCGGTAAAAAGTTGAAGATTATGGACGCGGCCACGGGCGCGTTGGTTGTCTCCCTGACCCGGACCGGCGACGACGGCCTGACTCCGGACAGCCTGGCCTTCTCACCAGACGGGCGACTGTTGGCTGCCGGATTCGGCGGATTGAAGGACAAATCTTTCATCGAGCTCTGGGACATCGATCGACGGGAGCGTCTGGCTGTGATGCCGGGAACCACGGACATCCCCGGCTACCCAACGAGTGAGGATAACGGCATGGTGAGCGGGTTGGCATTCTCGCCGGACGGACGTTATCTGGCCGCCGGGTTCGGGACGATCAATACACTTTCCTCCGGAGATCGAGGCGACTTTCCGATCAAGATCTACGATGTGGCGAAGCGTCGAACGATTCGCCGGCTGGCGGGGCCGCGCAACAACGGCGTCGCGGTAAAGTTTTCGAAGGACGGCTCGCGGCTGGCCTGCGCCTGTTTTGACGGCAACGCCTACGTGTGGGACACCGCTTCGTGGCAGCTTTCGTATGGCCCCCTGAGCAATCCGGATACGGCAAGCGATCTTGGCGGCCGCCGGGTTCAGGATGTCGCCTTCTCTCCCGACGGCAGCCGGCTCGCGATGGCAAGCGCCGAGGGCAATGTGCATATCTGGAACGCCGCAACCGGAGAACACCTGGAGACCCTTGGTGGGCACGGCAACAGCGTCTGGAGCGTGGCCTTTTCGCCTGACGGTCGCACCTTGGCCTCCGGCAGTGAGGACAACACCATCCGGCTCTGGAATCGCGCCACCTGGCGGGAGGTGTTGATCCTTGGCGACGCGGGGAAACCTCGTTCGTTGACCTTCTCCCCGGATGGCTTCGAATTGTTGAGCGCAGGACACCCCGCATTCCAGTGGTCCGCCCGACCGTTGGATGAAGATGTCCCGGAACGCCTCGCGAAACAGCTTGGCAAGCTGCTGAAATCGGCCGCTGATTTTGCCTCACGCCTCCGGATGCTCTCCGAAACGCCTCACCAGCGCGAGGCCTTGGAGCAGCTTGCCGCCCGGGAGACCAACCGCATTCCCGTCCTATCGGCGCTCGCCGCCGCTCGCGCCAACTGGCGCGCGTCTCGCGAGGAGTGGAAGGAGGCGGTGGCGCAGTTCGATCGCTTGAAGGAACTCGGCGGCGACACCTCGGCCGGAGCGCGGCCTTCAGGCCGCAGCAACATGGCAGGCACCGGAGATATACGGGTTATTCCACCGACAGGGGAAACGAATAGGACAAATGTGGTCACAACCGGTACCGTTACAAATGCCATCGTCGGCGGTGGATCAACGGTTCTGCGGCCTGAAGGCCGCGCTCCCGCCGATTGGCTGCGGACGTCCGGTTTGTTGCGGCTGGCCACCGCGCTGCTGCACGAGGATCGGGCGACTGAGGCCGCTTCGTTGTTGACTGGGGGCGAGAAGCGGCGCGCGGAGGACGGCAACGGAAGGCGGGTGAACGGGTTCGGGTTTTTCTACGCGACCGGCAAGTATCCCTTGAAGCTGAGGCGTGTCTATCGCGGTTCGCCGTCTTGGAGGGCTGGTTTACGGGAGGGGGACGTCCTCCTGAAATACAACAACATCGAACTCAACGAGGACAACCATGCCGAGTGGGGCACGCTTGCCAACGGCCCGGTCGGGACCCAACTTTCGGTCACTTTCCAGAAGCCGGGACAGGATCAGCCGGAGACGGTTCAACTGACCAAAGCCAGTTACATCCAGGATGACCTCACCGTCGAATTGATCGAGAAGCTGGAGGCCGCCATCGCTCAGCGCCCGGCGAATGCCACGAACGAGCCCGGCGGGTTCGAACTGCGCGCGGAAATCGCCGGACTGTCCTCCGATTACGCCCTACAGATTACGAACTACACCGCCGCCATTGAGTTGCTTGAGAAGCACGAGCCGAAGCCTGATTCCAATCTCCAACGTCTCCATGCCCGGCGCGGCGCCGTTCACGGCATACTCGGAAACTGGCATGCCGTCGCAGCCGATCTCGAACGAGCCCTCGTGGATGGCTCCAGCGACGTCGCGCTTCGTTCGCTACGCGCCAAGGCTCGCGCGGATTTGCTCGCGACCGAATCAGTCTGGCGAAGGTTTCCCTCCCAGGACATCGGGCTCAAGGGGGTCACAGTGGCGACGGTTGACGCGGACGGATCCATGAAGCGTCGGATGGACGCGCCGTCAACGACCAGCGCCGACGCGGTTGACCTGACCCTTCCTCCAGATCTGACCAAACCGCGCGCCTTGCTGGTCGAGTGGCCCGAGCCCGGGAGGACATACGAGCAGGGCCGCCCCGACTTTCGCGCCGAGCGTCTGGATACCCCGGTGTCGGCCAACGGCTCCCTGATCGGCCGCTTTGTGCGCCTGGATCTGCCGGGCGACAACGAGCGGTTTCCGCGAATGGACCACGACAAGGGAATGCGAATGATTAACCTGGCGGAACTGCAGGTGTTCCAGGGCGACACAAACATCGCAGCCGGCAAGCAGGCCCGTCAAAGCAGCACGCTTGGAAAGAGTGTCGCCGACCGCGCCGTTGACGGCAATACCGACGGAAGCCAGGCCGCCCAGTCCTTCGCCCATACCGACGGCGGAAGCGATCCGAATCCCTGGTGGGAAATCGATCTCGGAGCGGAGCGTGCCATGGATCGGATCGTCATCTGGAACCGCAATGGTTGGCACGGTCGCATGAAGCACTTCCGGATTCAGATCTTGGACAATAAGCGACGTGTGGTCTTTGCAACCTACTCTGCGGAGCCCCCCCGCCCAAGCTTGACGATTCAAACGATCGCCATCAGCGCCCCTTCCGCTCAAACCAAGACCAATCAGATTTCCCTGAAACTGGCTTCCCTCCCGTCCGTTGCTTCGAGGAATCCGCGCCTGTCGGTTTCCGAAAGTCACTCCGCGATGGAACAACTCGACCTCGACGCCCGCGTGGTGGAAATCAATTCCTGGCGACGCCTGGCGATCGCCCTGATCGACCGGGACAATCACCAGGCGCTGGATCAATTGGTGGCGGACAATCCCGAGGCGGCAGGTCCCGTTGGCGAATTGTTCGCCGGCGGGCAACTCGTGGACTGGCGACGCGCGATCCAACTCTACAGCCGGGGCATCGAATCCGAGGTGAAGGACAGGGAACTGCTCGCCAAGCGTGCCCGGGCTTATGAAGAACTGAAGGACTGGAACGCCGCCGCCGCAGATTGGGTCCGCGTCGCGCAGTTGAATCCGAACGGCCCCGGACTGGTGCGCGAGTTCGCCGAACGATTGGACAAGGCCGGGCAAACGGGCCTGGCGGTCGCGCAGCGGAACCAGGCCCGCGAGATGCTTGCGGCCAGGCTCAAGGCCGACCCCGACGACATCACCGCCATGGAGCAGATGGCGCAGTTGATCATCGACCTGATCCAACCCCGCGAGCCGGAATGGACGGCGCTCAAGCCGGTTTCCCTGAAAACCGAAAACGGCTCCTCACTTGCAGTCATGGAGGACGATTCCCTGCGCATCGAACGGGGGAAACATGTCCTGTCCTTCTCCGGCGGCGATGAGGTGAAGGCCGTTCGCATCCAGACCGCATCGAAGGCCGCTGCCATCGAAGAGGATGCCAGCCCTTTCAAGGAATACCGCATCCTCTCGACCGCCTTGCCGACGAACGGATTTCGCGGGCGGTTTGTGCGCATCGATTTGCCGTCGGGCAACCCGCGCCATGCACGACTCCCATCTGATGAAGCCAAGAACTACAGCGTCTTGTCTTTGGCGGAAGTGCAGGTATTTGATGAACAGGAGAATCTGGCACTACGCGGAGCGGCAAGTCAGTCAACCGACTACCAAAGCGGCACCGACGGAAAAGCGACTGCCGAGCGGGCCCTGGATGGAAATACGGATGGGGCACACCAAAACGGATCGGTGACGCACACCTCGCACGCCGATCGGGAACCGTGGTGGGAAGTGGATCTTGGCAAAGACACATCGTTCGGCAGGATCGTGGTTTGGAATCGGACGGATGGTGACAGCACCGATCCACTGAGGGATCGGCTGAAGTATTTCCGCGTCCGAATTCTGGACGCCGCGCGCAACGTCGTGTTCGAACGGTTCATAGAGAAAGCGCCCAATCCTTCGCGCGAAATCCGCCGTGAGGTCCAGTGGGCGAAAACTGCGCCCGCGTCACCCGATGGGGAAAACCAGTGGCAATTGAATCTGGGAGCGGGCGCCGGGTTCGATGGCGGGCGGCGATTCAAGATCTCATCATCCGCGGCAATGCCTTCGCTGCCACGCAATGAAACGGAAGCGAAGGAGATGACCTGGATGACTCCCGCGCCGCGCAACGTGACGCCGGCGCCGGGAACAACGCTCGCGGTCCGGGCGGATGGTTCCTTGCTGGTGAATCGAGACCAGACCAATGCCACGGACGCGCTGGCCCTGTCGTCGCTGCCTGCGACTGTCAAGGCCCTGCGGATCGAGACCGCCTCCCTGGATTCTGCCAGCACAAACGGCGCTCCGGCGTTTACCGAGTATCGCGTTCAAGCCATCGCCGCTTCCGGTTCGGATTCGGTGCCAGGCCGTTTTGTGCGGATCGACCTGCCGGGAAACAACCGGGAGTTTCCCCGGATGGACGGAGCCTTGAAGATGATCAACCTCGCGGAATTGCAGGTTTTCAGCGGTGGCGAAAACGTCTCGTTGGGCAAAAAGGCCCGGCAATCCAGCACGTATAAATCCAGCGGAGCCAACCTCGCCGTGGATGGGAATACCGATGGAACGGGGGAACACCTGGTTGCGCACACAATTGACGCTGGCCGGGACACGGAGCCTTGGTGGGAAGTGAACTTGAGCGAAGAACGAAACATCGAGCGGGTCGTCGTTTGGAACCGCACGGATGGGAAACAAGCCCGGATGAACCATTTTCGCGTCCGCATTCTCGACGCCGATCGCAATGTCATTTTCGAACAGGTCATCGACAAGGCTCCGAACCCTTCCACGGAGATCCGTCCGCCCGCCTTCGGGCTGGAGGCGAACGAGGATGCCGCCGGGATGAATTCAC
The DNA here is from genome assembly GCA_937893495.1 of uncultured Verrucomicrobiales bacterium. Taxonomy (GTDB): domain Bacteria; phylum Verrucomicrobiota; class Verrucomicrobiia; order Limisphaerales; family JAYPXF01; genus CALBIE01. The sequence goes on from CALBIE010000136.1 coordinate 13,430, forward strand.
CGGTGTCTCTACGGGTGCCGCTTGATTCCGCATGGTCACGATTCCGCCTTTCCGCCGCCACCAACCTCGTCTCGTTGAACCAGAGAGATGGTTGGAATGGCGTTATGAAAATCGCCTCCGTTTCGCTTCGTCTGGCCGCTGCCTATGATCTCGAAGGCGCAATCGCCGCAGCGGCGGAGCGCTTCCGCCGGTCGTTGGATTTTGCCAAGGATGCCGCGCGCCAGACTGCCATCCTAAAGCAACTGGAAAACCATCCCGAGTCGCTGACGGAACTGCTCAAGCAGCAGCCGGAAGACGCCGGACTGCAACTCACGCTGGCCCGCATCCGCGTTGCCACCGGCTTGAAGAATCTGTTGGTCAATGACCCCGCCGCCGCCCTTGCCAGGTTTGAACAGGCGCGCGACCTCTTCGAGGGGCTTCCAACCATTCAGGCGGAACCGCTGGTTTCAACATCGGAAACCGACGGGATCACGTGGCGATTCACCACCAACGGTCCGGCGGCGGATTGGGCTCAACCCGGATTTGACGGCTCCGCATGGCCGGAAGCGGTCGGACCATTCGGAACCGATCCCCACTACTCACGGCGCACTCCCTGGAGGTCTCCAGACATCTGGATGCGACGTTCCTTCGAATGGACTCCGGCACCGCCTTCGGAACGCCTGGCCTTGCGAATCCATCACGACGACGATGCGGAGGTCTATCTGAATGGCATCCCGGTTGCGAACCTTCCAGACTACAGCGGGGACGGCCATGTCTGGAGCCCGCTGAGCGCCACGGCTGTCGCAGCGCTGCGGCCAGGTGCCAATGTGCTGGCCGTTCATTGCCGCAACAAATCCGGGTGGCAATGCGTCGACGTCGGCCTTTTCCGGCATTCCCATTCAGTCGCCGATCTGCTGGCCCGGTCAGAACTGAAGAATCCGGAACTGGCTGCGCTCGATATGGTGTTTGGCAAGGCCTACGCACAGCAGGCGAATGCCACGAAAGCCGCAGCCGCCTTTTCGCGGGCGTTGGAGCGGACACCGGAGCCGGCGGAACGCAAGAAGCTGATCGAGCAACTCCCCGGGGATGCGGCGGTAACGACCCTGCTGGCAGAGAAGTTCCCCACGGAGATTTCCCTGCAACTCGCCCTTGCCAAACTTCACGCCGAGACCGGCAAGAAGGCCCTCGCGGCGAAGCGTCTGGACGAGGCGCTGCCGTCGCTGAACCAGTCGCGCGAAATCTTCGCGCGACTGCTGGCGGATCACGCCGAAACGCAGTGGGCCGTTATCCGACCGACGGAACTGGAAACCGAAGCCGGCACGGAACTCACCCTGCAGGCGGATGGTTCCATCCTGGCCAGTGGAGAGAACGCCGCGCGGGAAAGCTACACCTTAACACTCGGCGGATTGACCGCGCCCGTCGCGGCCGTCCGACTGGAAGCCGTCACGGATGACAGTCTGCCACGCAAGGGGCCGGGACGCTCAGCAAGTGGAACATTTGCTTTGAGCCGATTTGCGATTCTGGACGCGGAGGACAACGCCCTGGCGTGGAGTTCCGTCACCGTGGATCACCCCTCGAAGCTATCCGCCCAATTGTCCGCTCAACTGGATCAGGTCCGCTTGCTCACCGAGGCCCAACTGGATCAGGTTCCGGAACAGATTCGGACCGCGGCGAAGGTCATCGCCAAGGGATTCGACATCACGAAGGCGATCGATGACGACCCCGATTCCGTCTGGATTACGACGACCAACGCGGACCATGTCGCCCAGTTCACGCTGCGGGAAGCGCTGGAGCCGAATGGTGAATCCGTTCTCCGGTTCCGGCTGGACATGGCGGAACTGATTCCCAGCAAAACGGGCGGCAGTCTGGGCCGCTTCCGGGTTTCCGTCACGAGCCAGACAAACTTTTTCGAAGCGGACCAGTTGCGTCAGGAAATCAAAGCCAGCGGCCTGACTGAACTGGAGCTTTCCCTCGGCGAAGCCCATGCCCAACAGGGCCGGACCAACGAAGCCGCAGCGGCCTTCGGCCGGGCGCTGGATCTGGCGGTGGATCGCCCGGCGCGATGGAAGATGATTGCCGCCGCCTCGGGACATTCCGGAGTGTTGGAGAAACTGGCGGATTTGAAACTGAATGATGCGCGGGTTCAGGATGCGCTGGCCCGGCATTACCGGGCCGCCGGCGATTCCAAGCGCGCCCTTGAAGCGGCGAAGAAGGCTCGCGCCCTTTACGAAAAACAACTGGCCGCCGAACCGGCGAACGCGCAACTCGCCAAGGATCTCACCGGGTTGCTGGTGGTAATCGACCCGGTGGAATGGACCGTGCTCAAGCCGGTCGAGATGAAATCGGCGGGCGGATCGGAACTGAAACTTTTGGAGGACGGGTCCATCCTGGCGAGCGGCAAGAATCCGGATGAGGAGTCCTACACAATTCTCGCGGACCTCCCGCTGACTCCGCTTGCGGCGGTGCGATTGGAACTCGTCCCGGACGTCAGTTTTCCGGGCGGCGGATCCGGGCGCAGCGGCAATGGCAGTTTTACCCTGACCGAAATATCGGCCTTTCTTGCGCCTCCCGGCGGCGATCCCGTCCCGGTCAAAATCAGTTCCGGGGCAGCCACATTCTCCGAGAATGGCGGGGATACGGCGCTGGTCGCCCGGGCCATTGATGGCAAAGCCGACACCTACTGGAACACCTATCCGAAAATGACCGAACACCATTCGGCGGTGTTTAAACTAGCGTCTCCGGTGGTTGCGAAGGCAGGCCATCGATTTGAGATTCGCTTGAATTTCAAGAGTGTTCACAAACATGCCAATCTGGGTCGATTCCGTCTCTCCACTTCCGGAGACATCAATGAGATCGTGATGCCCAAGACGGGCTCGCCATGGGCCGCTCTGGGGGCGGCGTATCTGTCGCTTGGGGAACATGACCGGGCGATGGCCACGTTCGCGGGCTCGTTTGAACGGGCGGCCGACGGCGCTGCGAAAGCGACGGCGGCTCGCGAGGCGGCCGCCTTCGAGGACATCTTCGCCAAGTTGCAAGAGCGCTGGCCGGGCGACCCGTCATTGCTGCTGGGTCAGGCGAAACACCTGGCACCGAAACAGATTGCCGAGAACCAGTTCCCTGAAGCCGTGGAGGTAATCTCCGGTGCGCTCAAGTCATTTCCGAATGACATCGAACTGTTGAACCTTCGGGCGCAGACGAAGGCAAAACTCCGGCAATGGCAGGGCGCCAGTGAGGATTACGCGCGGGTCATCGAACTGGAAACGGACGATGGGAAGCGCCGCGCGGCCGAACGGTCCCGGGCGGAGGTTCAACTGCGGTTGGGGCAGTTTCAGGAGGCCGCGGATGTGTATCTCCAGGAGATGCTGCTTTCACCGGGCGATTTCTATCGGCTCTACGCCGCCTGTTCGACCCTGATGCTGTCAGGCAACCCCGGAATGGAGAAGGTCGCCGCTCGCCGGCTCTACAAGAAGTTTCAGGACACCAAGAAAGGCTACGCAGCGAGCGCGCTGGTGCTCGTCTTCACGGCCCAGCCCGGTCTGATCGATCAGGGCAACCGGCAGAAGCTGCTGGCCGCTGCCAAGCAGGCAGGCGGTTTCTGGAGTGCCGCCATTCACTACCGTCTGGGCGACCTGAAACAGGCGGAACCGCTGCTGACGAAAGCGAAGGGCAAGCCGCACTTCGAAGCGCTGGGCGCGATGCTGCTCTACGATCTGGGCCGGACCAACGCGGCCCGCTCCTTTCTGGACGCCGGCCCCGGGGCCTGGTTTCAGCGCGAACGCGCCAAGGATCCCACGAGCGTCATCCCGGCCCAGCAGCGGTGGCAGGAATGGGGCCTGAGAATCGCGGTCTGGCGTGAAGCGGCGCGCAAACTGGCCGGACCGAGGCTCCAGGAGTTGGACGAACTGCTGGCGAAGGCGCCGGACAAACTCCCCGAATTGCTGGAGCGAGCACGTCTGCTGGCCGATGCGGGCTTGCATGAGGACGCGCTCCAGGATCTGGATCACGCCCTGAAGTTCCAGACCGATCCTTCACAAGCCCACGGATTGCGGGGGCTGATCCTCGTCGGACTGAACCGTGACAAGGAAGCGCTGGCAGCGCTCAATCTGGCGATTGAGATGGGCGCCAGGGATGCGGATGTTTACGCCGCACGCGGCGCGATTCTGTTGAAACAGGGGAAGACATCGGAAGCCCGCACTGACCTGGAGCAATCGCTCGAACTGGAACCGAACGAATCGGCCGCGAGTCTGCTCGCCAATCTGCTGCTCGCTGAAGCAGACCAGGCGGCGGGCTGGACCGTTCTCCAACCCGTCACGACGAAATCCGAAGGCGGTGCGACGCTGACGCGTCTGGCGGACGGCTCCATTCTCGCCAGCGGACCCAACCCGCTGGAGGACGTCTACCATTTGACCTTCGAGCCGGGGATGGAGGGCATCACGGCCTTCCGCCTCGAGGCGCTGCCGAATCCATCCCTGCCTGCTGGCGGTCCGGGACGCTATGACAACGGCAATTTCCACCTGAGCGAGTTTCGCGTTCGTGCCGGGGAGACGCCCGTCAAACTGGACGCGATGCAGGTGACCTACACCGAGGCCAGCGGAAAGCTCGGCGACGGTCTGGGCATCCTGAACAGCAACACCGATACGAACCGCTATTGGAGCAACCATCCCCGGAACGGGAGGAAGAACGTCGCCGTGATCCGGACGGCGGAAGCAGCGGGTGCCGGGCCGCTGACCGTCCAGCTCAGTTTTTCCCTTGGCCGATACAAGCGTCACGGCCTCGGTCGCTTCCGCCTTTCCTTCCATCGCGACCCCGGCGCTTTTGACCGCGAATCGCGACGCCTTGCCGTCGTCGCTGAACGGGAGAATCCGTGGGCAAGTCTGGCCCTTGCCTACGCCGCCTTGGCGGACACGAAGAGTTCGACCTCTTCACTGGACGATATCGAGCAAGGCCGGGACCTCTTCA
>CALBIE010000137.1 GCA_937893495.1 uncultured Verrucomicrobiales bacterium
TCCGCTACAGCGCAATCAGTTCGTTGATGACTTTGCCATCAAACTGGCTGAGCTGTTTGTAGCGGCCGGCGTGGAAGTCGCGGATGGGATGTTTTACGTCGGAATTACTCCATCGCCGCCAGCAGTTCTTCCAGTGACACGCTGGCGAAACTGGCCGCGTAATCGCTCATGGCATACGGGATGACCAGTTCACCTTCATGCAGCATCGCGCCGCAGGTGTAAACTACGTTGGGCACATATCCCTCTCGTTCCGCTTCGTTCGGGGAAAGCAAAGGGTCCCGGAGTCGGCCGATGACTCGCGAGGGATCGTTCAGATCGAGCAGAAACGCGCCGATGCAGTATTTTCTCATGGCGCCGACGCCATGACTCAGGACCAGCCAACCGGCTTCCGTTTCGATGGGCGAACCGCAGTTGCCCAGTTTGACGAACTCCCAGGGTTGAGTCGGGGAAAGCAAGACTTTCGGTGTTTGCCAGAAATGAAGGTTGTCCGACGACATAAGGAGGATGTTCTCGTCATCCTGTCGTGAAAGCATGACATAGCGGCCGTCGATTTTACGGGGGAAGAGAGCCATCCCTTTGTTCTGCACAGCGGGCCCGTTCAGCGTGCGGAATTTGAAGTGGATGAAATCAGTGGTCTCCACCAACTGCGGGAGGGTGATGTCGCCGTCATAGGCGGTGTACGTCGCGTAATAGGTAATCGTGCCGTCGTCGTCGAGAAAGCGGACAAAGCGCGCGTCCTCAATACCGTTGCTCTGACTGGCCGAGGACGGGAACAGGATCCGCTGTGAGAGGGAACTGGTGGCGGAAAACTGCACGTCGTAATTGGATTCAGCCAGGAGCAGCATGCCGCGCGCCGACCGGTTCCTTGACGTTCGACTCGTTCCCGGCTTGCGAACCTCCCGGTCCAGCGCCTCCCGCAGATCGGTGAGTGTAAACGCCTCAGGCAGCGCCGCCATGACGCTCCGGCAAAAATCGTTCGCCACCCCGGCCTCTCCGAGTTTGCGGGCAAACAACGCGTTTTCATAGGCAGCATTGGGCGCGCGCTGCGGTTCGGTCGCGAACCGTGCCGGTGGAGTCAACGTGATGCGGTGTTGGGCGCTGACCGCTCCGGTCCGAAAGGTGACGGACGAGATGTGCCCCTCTCCGGTTGCCCGCAGGCTCAACACGAACCGAAGCGAACCCGGTGGCAGACCGGCCTGATCGGGATGGGGCACGATGGAGGGATTGAACAGCGCTGCCGCCTCCGGTGAGTACTCGTGGGTGAAGTGCGCCCCGATGAATGCCTGCCTTTCCGGTCCGTAATCGTGGGGGAAACTCAGTCGGGCGATCACGGCGTCGAAACGGGCGCGATAGAATTGCTCCACCCCGTCGTGCCGGTCCGCGAACTCACCGAGCAATCGACTCAACTGTCGCTCCACCTCGTCCTCCGAACAGGCGGCTGCCCGGGTGATGATTCTCCGCGCGATGGAGTCGGTGCTGGGATAGAAGGGGCGCAGGAGGACGCGGGCGAGGTCGGGGGCCACCGTTGGCCCGATGCGTCGGGCATGGACGGCGGGTCGTTTGTTGTTGGGCATGTAATTTTTTGGGAACCAATATGCGTGACGGAGGTTATTCCCCCACCGGGTCGCTGAAACTGGCAAGGGCGTTCTGCAACGCCTCCTTTTCCGCCAGCGCCAGCAGGAAGGCGAGTGTGGATTCCGCGCCCTGATTCTGGCTCAGTCGATCCATATGCAATCCGTCGCGGCAACCGCCGCTGCCGGGATCGTAGAGAGCCAATCCCAGATCGTTTCGTCCGAGAAACCATTCGAAGGCCCTCCGTGCCTCAGTAACCCAGAATGGGTCCTTCGTCGCGCGATAGGCTTCAATGCAGGCCGAAACCGTCGCCTGACCCTCGATGGGTTGTTGATCGAAAAGCGCGCGTTCCCGCCCACGCCGATAAAAGCCATTCGAGCCGATGGGGCGAAATGCCCCGGCTTCCGAGGTCTGTATCTTCACCAGCCAGCGCAAGGCCGTGAGTCCGAGTTCCTGCATCGCCTCGTCTTTCATGCAACGTCCGCTGAGAATCAGCGCATGCGGCAGCTTGGCGTTGGCGTAGGAAAGTGTGTCTTCGAACCAGTGCCAGTCGTCCGTGGAGGCATCCTTGTAACGTTGGGCAAGTTGGGCCGTCAGTGTCTCGCGAATCCCTTCGGCGCGCCGGTCACCGCTGAACCGCATCAGATATTCGTCAACTCCAATGAGGGTGAACGCCCAGGCGCGCGGTGATGTGAACTCGATCGCCACGGGCAGCGCCAGTTCGAACAGTTGGGCCGCCAACATTTGAAAATTGGCCTGCCCCGCTTCGGCCACGCAGGCGCCCAGCGCCCAGAGCGCTTGTCCATGGCAATCCTCTGAGCCAACCTTGTCGAGCCAGTGACGATCAAAGTCCATGAAATTGTGAAAACGTCCACGGTTGCGGTCAAAGGCGTGATTCAGGAACGCCGCATAGGTGGCCGCCCGTGCGTTGAGCCGTGGCGAGCCGTGTCCAAGGCGCTGTAACATCATGGCCAACGCCAGCGCCCGCGCGTTGTCGTCCGTACAGTATCCTTCCGCGAAGTTGGGCACGGTGAAGGTCGCGTGTTGGAAGATGCCGGTCGAGTCGCTCAACCGAAACAGATGATCGAGCTTCAACTTCGGCAGCTCGCCCGGCTTCTCATCGAGCGTTTTGATCAGTGGCGCACGTGTCCCCACAAAGCTGTGATCGTGGCGAGCCTGCTCGAAGGATTTCACGTAGATTTTCGCGACATGGCTCCAGATCATTTCGCGCCCCAGGTGGTAGGCGTCCCTGCGCAGAGTGTGGCGAAGCGGTTCATCCCGCAGGAGTTCAATGACGGCGCTCGCGATGGCGTCGGCGTCTTTGAACGGCACAATTCGACCACGCCCTCCGTCGAGCAGTTCCGTCGCGTGCCAGTAGGGGGTGGAAACCACGGCGTTCCCCGCGCCAAACGCGTAGGCCAGCGTGCCCGAAGTGATTTGCGATTCGGTCAGATAGGGAGTGAGGTAAATGTCCGCCGCACCGATGAACCTCATCAATTCCGCCAGCTCGACAAAGCGATTGAAGAACACGACGTGTTTTTGCACGCCGAGACTGGTGGCCAGCAGTTCGAGACTGAGGCGGTAAGCCTCGCCTTCGTCGCGCACCAGATTCGGGTGCGTCGCGCCGAGCACGATGTAAACAGCTCGTGGGAATTCCCGGATAATCGCCGGCAATGCCTGCAGGCCATACTCAATTCCCTTGTTGGGCGCGAGCAGGCCGAACGTCAGCAGCACCTGGCTTCCCGCCACGCCAAACTCATCCTTGAAGTAATTCGGGTCGGCGAAGGGCATGTCGGGAATTCCATGCGCAATCAGGTCAATCTTGGCTTCGGGCGCATCATACACCTCGAGGAGAAACTGGCGTCCCCGTTCGCTCATCACCACCAGGCGCGTTGAAAGTCGAATCAACTCGCGCATGACTCGGCGTTGCTCCGGATTCGGTTCACGCAACACGGTGTGAAGCGTGGTGACGATGGGCATCCGGAGTTCGCGCAGCAGCGCCAGCACATGACTCCCGGCCGATCCACCAAAGATGCCGAACTCATGTTGGAGACACACCACGTCCACGTCGGTGATGTTCAGGAAGTCGGCGGCGCGCAGGTAGGATGGTAGATCCTGTTCCTCGATTTCAAACCGCACTTCCGCCGGATAGTCGTATCCCTCGTCGCGGTCGTTGACGGGTGCCACCAGACATTGAATTTTGGGATACTCCTTCGCGATTGAACAGCGCAGATCCGTGGTGAAGGTGGCGATGCCACATTTCCGCGGCAGGTAATCGCCGAGAAACGCTACTTTTCTTAATTGTGCAGGTTTGCTCACGGATAAAAACATCGCCAGGCGGGCATACCTGCCTTATTCAGCGATGGGGAGTGTCGGTCATCCGCTACCTATCAACCAGAAGTAAATGCGGATGGGACGTCGCCCATTTCCCCGATCTGGATTAGGCCGCTGATGCCGGAGCGCGGGTGGTTGAAGGTAGGCCAGGTGCCCTCACCGGGCGATTCACGGACTGGGCACGGTGAGCAGTCGAACCATTCTTCCGTCAGGCCGTCACAACCCCAATCATAGGCGACCCGGCAAAAACTTTGGCGGCGGGTGAGTTCGCCCTGGGTTTCGAGTTCCCCGAATTGTTGGCGTGTGCGCAATGGTGGCCGTCCGCAAGGACCGTCGGCAAGAGGCTCAACTCCCCAGCTTAATGCGAAGCGAGGGATCTGTTTCACACGAAGCGACAATTTCGTTGTAGCGCTCCAGCAGATTGGAAAGGGTGATTCTGCATTCGGCTGCCTTAAAGAGACTCCGCTCGTAGATGTTGGCGGTTAAAAACTGGCCGACATCGAGAACGTCAACCCGGTCGGCAAGGTTTGAATTCTTCAGCAGGAAGGCAGCGCCCGAAACGCCATCCCCGACCGTGATGATTACCGGCTTCAACCCAGCCTGAAGGTTCGAAGCGCATTTCCGCACCAAAGCCTCACTCGGATGAGTCGTGACATGAATCGCTACCGCTTCAACTTGGAAGTCCGCCTTCCGGTCGGTCGAGTGGTCCGCCACCGAAGAGCCATGATGATGGATCTTGCCCTTGCCGAGCACGACATCAAGCTTCGCGCCAACCAAGTGCTGAAGCATTGCACCGACATAGTTGGCACCGCCTGCGTCGGCCTGCAACTCCTGCGCCTGCAAGAGCAAGTCCTCAATGTTCGCGCGGAGCGACTTGCCAGTGTCGAAATGAAATTTCGGCCCCTCAGAAGCGAAGTGGACGCGGACTTTCTCAATCCACCACGCCAAAGCTTCAGCAAGCTGCACGTTGGCGTGTTCGTGCAATTCATTGAGACACCCGACATACGCACGCATCAGGCCGAGACTGCCGCGACTTGTTCGGCCGCCTTCCTCAGCGAGCACCTTTGATATGCCATGCGCCTGAAGAATGTTTTGCACAGCCGCCTTGCCTAAACCGGCCACCTGCCCTCCTTCATCCGTGCGCAAGGCTTCTGGTTCCAGAGGCAGACCTTTCGCTTTTGCTGTTTCGGTCACAACAAGCGCGACACAAAGCCCTCCCTTTTTGAGAAACTTAGGATGCTTTTTGCAGAGGGCTTCGAGTGCTTTGGTCGTCGCGCTCATCTTTCGACATTCCTCCGTGGCGGTTTGGAGTAGGTCACATTCGAAACGGGGCGAGGTGCTGGCGTCAGAGCGCTGAATTTCTCATCCAGGACTGGGTTGAGGTAGTTCCGCGCAATCCATTCAATTACAGGGACGCAGACAGCGTCCCCGAAGCCGAAAAGAGCTTGGTTTGATGGCACCTTTATTACGAAGTCATCCGCGCCCATTAAACGGGCGCACTCACGAGGTGTCAGCAAACGAACCGCGAAGTTGCCCCGGCCCGCTGCAATAAGAATTTGCCTGCCACTACCGCCCCTTGGTGTGCGCAGACATCCAGCGATGCCGTCAGTGCGCAACTCCGCCATCGATTTTCCATTTCGCACCCGGCGAAATACAGTCCCATGGCTGGTCCGTTGTCCCCGAATCATCCCGTCTGCCAAGGCCCGGTGCTTCGGACTCATCTGGTTGAGCAGGTAGTCGCAACGATCACGGCTCCACCAAGTCTGAGAATTTAGCGGCAAATCTTCGAGAATACCTTCGAGTCGTGGATGGAAATTCGGTAATGGCGGCAGGGGTCGAATCGACCAGTTGATTTCCGGATTCCAAAGGATGAAGTCCGCCAACGCGTGCGGCCTCGTCTCACTCTCGTAGAAGCTCGGAGTCTCGTTGAGAGAGGAGACATCTGGAGCCTTCGTTGCCACTACAAAAAGGCGTTTGCGGCTCTGCGGCACGAAACGCACTGCATCAATAATGAACGCATCAACGGCGTAGCCGAGCCTGTTCAGAGCAAGGAGTGCGTCCCGAAAGTCATCGCCATTGTGGGAAGTCAGAAAACCCGTGACGTTCTCCAGCAGAACCAGCGGGGGACGGCGACGCCCGAGTTTCGTGAGGGTTTCGACGAAACCCCAGAATGCGGACGACTGCTCGCCTGCCAGCCCCTTTCGTGCTCCAGCAAGCGACAGGTCATTGCACGGGAACGAGGCTGTCGCGAGAGCGACACTCGGCACTTTCGCTGCGTCGAGTTGGTGAACGTCGCCTACAAAAAACTCGCCCGTGTCACCGAAATGCTCCCGATACATCCCCCATTTGTCTTCGTCGATGTCGTTGGCGAAGGCGATGCGCCAGCCAGCTCGCTCCAGCCCAATCCGCATCAGGCCGATGCCAGCAAAAAACTCCGCAAAAGTCATTTTGTGAGCGGCGCTCATATCATGTATCGGTGATTCTGCGACCTGGCACCGCCAACCTCAACTTTGTTTTGAGACGCTCCTTTTTCGCCAAGCTCTCGTTTCCGGCAGAAGGTGTCGGCGTGCTCGAGGCCGAAGTCGGCATCGATGCCGCGCAGGGCGAGGTTCATGACGGCGAAGCGGCGGGAGATTTCCACCACGTTGCCGGGTTGCAAATTGTGCCAGGGTTGCGTTGCGTTGTTTTCCAGGGTCGGCATAGGGGCGAGAATGGCGGATCGGGCGGCCGTTGCAAAGCTGGGATTTGCGTCCGGCGAGGGGCCAATTCCATCACCCTTGATCCCTCTCCCATCTGATGGGCGAAAAGGTGTCGAAAAGGTGTCGGTTCTCACTTTATACAGTTTCATCGTGGTCGCATAGACCAGATTCGACACACTGGACTTGTTGCCCATTTGCAGCCGGTCCGCAATCCATTCATTGTTCATCGTCGTCTGCGTCCGCAGGTGTCGATCTTCACCGGCTCGCCCTTGCGGGTCTGCCCGAGGCGCACCTCGGGCCATCGCGTCCGTTTCAATCCCTCGCGCAACACCCGTTCGGCCCGCCCGCGTCGCGCTTGCCTTGGGCTATTATCTCTCCCCGTTCGATCTGGAGAGGGAGAAGAATCCGTGGCTCAGATGGGACGGTCGTAAATCTTCTGACACACCTTGTCGCGCCTTTGCCTTCGGCCATGTATTGGAAGTTAACGTCGCGCACTTGGGCGGCAGCGTCCACGATGGCGCAGGTGATGCGGATTTCCCCGGTTTCGTGGGTTTCGTCGGCGAACTTCAGGCAATCAGCTCACTGATCACCTTACCACCGAACTGGCTGAGCTGCTTGTAGCGGCCGGCATGGAAGTAGGTGAGCTTGTTGTCGTCCAGACCGAGGAGGTGGAGGAGGGTGACGTGGAAGTCGCGGATGGGGTGTTTCACCTCGACGGCCTCGGAGCCGATCTCGTCGGTGGCACCAACGATTGCGCCGCGTTTCACGCCGCCGCCGGCCATGAGCATGGTCATCGCGTCGGCGTTGTGGCCACGGCCGAGGGAATAGACGCCGCCGCGCTTGTTGTTGTCGGGTGTCCGGCCGAACTCACCGGTCCAGATGACGAGCGTGTCCTTGAGCATGCCGCGCTGTTTGAGGTCCTTGATGAGGGCGGCGATGGGTTTATCGACGCTCTTGATGCGGGAGGAGTGACCGCGCTCAAGGTAATCGTGGCTGTCCCAACCTCCGGAGAAGATTTGCACGAAGCGGACACCCTTTTCTACCATGCGCCTGGCCATCAGGCATTGCCTGCCAAACTCGCCCGTCTCCTTCTCGTTCATTCCATACATCTCGCGGATGTGTTCGGGTTCGCCTTTCAGATCGATGACGTCGGGCACCTCCATCTGCATCCGGTAGGCAAGTTCGTAGGATTCCATGCGCGCGGCGAGATCCTTGTGCTCGGGATGCTTCGCGGCGTGCTGCTGGTTGAGGAAGGCCAGCGCGTCGAGTGCCTTGCGTTGATGTTCGCGGGATTTGTATGGCTGCGACTTGAGGTCGAGGATCGGTGAACCTTCCGGACGCAGGCGAGTGCCTTGGTAAAAGGCGGGGAGGAACCCATTGGACCAGTTGCGGGAACCGCCCTGCGGGAGGGCGAGTTCAGTCATGACGACGTAGCCGGGAAGATTCTGGTTCACCGTGCCGAGGCCGTAGGTGGCCCACGCGCCGATGGCCGGATCCGCACCGAGGCGGCTGCCGGTGTTCATGTGGAACAGGGCTTCCGGGTGATTCAGCGACTCGGCCTGGCAACCGCGATAGTTGCAGAGTTCATCGGCCACCTCGGGGTCGCGGAGGTACTTCCATTGGTCGCACATCTCTATGCCGGACTGGCCGACCTTGTCGAAACCGAACGGGCTGCCGACGAAGAACTTGAAGCCGGTGGCCAGACTCTTGGTGCTCTTGGATTCGGTCTTGTGGAGTTTTGTCAGCCGGGGCTTGGGATCGAAGGTGTCCATGTGACCGGGGCCACCTTCCATGAAGAGCATGATGACGTTCTTGGCTTTCGCCGGAATCATCGGCTGACGGGCGGCCAAAGGCTTAAGGCTGAAGGCTGAAGGCTTAACTGCTTCCGTGGCTCCCAAGGAACTGAAAGCGACGGAACCGAGGGAAGCGCCCAGTCCGTAAAGAAAATCGCGACGAGTTGGATTGATGGTGGCATTCATTAGTTTGATCCTTTGTTTTTCGCTTTTTTGATGCAGGTCGTAAGTATTTTTGCCAATTCTTCAGTTTCGTCCTGGAGTTCTGTCAATTTGAAGGCTTTGACAATTTCAGCGTCGGTGAGCAGTTCCAACCAGTAGGCGGTCTCTTCCAATTCCTGCTGCGCGCCGCCCAGTTTGCTGACGAACTCAGCCGTTGATCGCGCCGCATTCCTTCTCGATAATGCGCCCCAACCGACGTTCCCGAACGCAGTGCCTGCTTTCCAAGCACTTGAGCCACCGTCGATTTCGGCAATGCCGAATACATCCGGATGATACGCAAGGCGTACTGTCTGGTTCGTTGTTTCAGATCGATCATCGCGCGGGTTTTTTCAGCCTTAAGCCTTCGACCTTATGCCTTAGTAAAGATACATAAACTCATTCGAGTTAAAGAGCAGCAAGCAAAGGTCTGCCAGCGCGCGGGTGCCGGGATCGACTTCGTCGGCATGTTTGTCCCGGATGTAGTTTTCAAACACGGGAAGGATCTCCTCGTATTCGAAGGGTTGACCGGTGAATTCCTCGACGAGCGAGCGGGTAATCTTGGTCGGGTAATCCTTCCGCTCAGGTTTGACCTTCTCGTGATAGGCGCGCATCTCCTTCACGTAGCCGAGCATCTTCTCCAGCTCCTGCTCGGTCGGGTTGCGGACGAAAGCGAGATGGATGGCCCGCTGGATCTGTTCGGCGAGACTCTTGGCTTCCGTCTCGAGGCGAAGGGCAAAGGCGATCGAACGGGCCGTGACGACATCGCCGTTGAGCAACGTGAAGGCCTGCGGTGAAACGGACGCGGCGTCGCGGTTTTCGCAGGAGTCATTCGGATTCGGCTGATTGAAGGTCTCAAGAAACGGATTCGCGAGACCGCGAACACGATAGGCGTAGATGCTGCGGCGGTTGCGTTCCTCCGGAGTGCGCGACGGCTGATAGGCGGGTGCCAGCGAGAACTGAATCATGCGCGGCTGTAGAGCGACTTCGAGATTCATCTCCGGCATGATCGGCAGGCCACCACCGTTCGGGTTCAATTCACCGGTAATCTTCAACATGCCGTCGCGGATTTCCTCGGCGGTCAGCCGCCGGGACGGGAAGTAGGCGAACAGATCGTTGTTCGGATCTTCGTTCCGAAGCTTCTCCATGTCTGCGTGTTTGGCGGACTGCTGATACGTCCTGGACGACATGATCAGCCGGTGCAGGCGTTTAATCCGCCAGCCATTCTCGACGAAGTCGGCCGCGAGCCAATCCAACAGGCTCGGATGGGTGGGCTTCGATCCTTTGACTCCAAAGTTGTTCGGATTGCCGGCAATCGGTTTGCCGAAGTGATATTGCCAGACGCGATTGACGATCGAACGGGCGGTCAACGGATTGCGCGCATCGGCGATCCATTTGGCCAGGGCAAGACGGCGGCCTTCGAGTTCGTCCGGTACGAGATAAGGATCCTCTTTGGAACCGTCAACCGGTACGCCGAGGGCACTGAGAACCCCTGGAACCACCTTTTCGCCCGGAGCTTCCAGCGAACCACCCGTCAGTATCCGACTGTCCGGACGCCACTTGTTGTCCGCCTTGGCATTCATACGGAGTTTGCGTGCGTTGAGAAATCCGGGGTTGGGCCCGTTGTAAACGGTCTGCACGTAAGGCTGATAACGCTCAAGGCGGCGCGTCCAGATCCAGACATCCTGCTCGCGAACTTTCAAACGTCCCTGTTCCTCGGGACTCAGGCCGACGTGACGCGGCGGTTTCATTTCGTCGGGCAAGTCCTTGCGCTTGGCGAGGGAGACGTATTCGAGACTATGCTCCTTGTACCACTTGAGCGCAGCGTTCTCCCGCTGGGTGGTCAGCTCATTGGTTCTCTCCCGGGCGAAAGCCAGGAGACGTTCTGTCAGCGCCTTGCCCTCCTCGAATCCGGCCCGGCTTTCATCCCGCATGAACGGAGCTTTGCGTTCGGAAAGCTGGGTGCCGGCAAAAGCGGAATAGAAGCGGTAATAATCGCGGGTTGGCAACGGATCAAACTTGTGATCGTGACACTTGAAGCAGCGCATCGTCGTGGACAGAAAGGTCTGACCGACCGCATTGACGACGTCGTCGAGATAAAGCTGGCGGGCCTCCGGATTCTTGACCATCGCCGGATCCCACGGGCCCATGCGGAGGAACGAACTGGCCACGAGCAAGGCGCTTTCCTCGTCGTTGTATTTTCCGTTCGTCCGCGCAGACTGAAACTTGTCCCAATCGCTGATGCGGCTGCGCAGCGACCGATCGGCCAACTCGTCTCCCGCCAACTGTTCAACGACAAACTGGTCATACGGTTTGTCCGCATTCAGAGCATTGATCACCCAATCGCGATAGCGCCATGCGTTGGAGCGCTCATAGTCGTTGGAATAACCGCCGGTGTCGGAATAACGCGCCACGTCCAGCCAGTGCTGCGCCCAACGCTCGCCGTAATGCTTGCTGGTCAACAGTCGGTCAACCAGTTCCATCCAGGCTTTGTCGGCGTCCTTTTGATAAGCTTGGCCGAACTTGTAGACTTCGTTCGGCGTCGGCGGAAGGCCGGTCAGATCGTAGGTTGCCCGGCGAATCAACGTGCGGTAATCAGCCTTGCGTGCCGCCTTGAATCCTGTTTTCTCCAGCTTGGCGCCAACCAGGACGTCAATCGGATTGCGATCTCCAGGATTCGGCAGAGCGGGTTTCTTCACCGGCTGGAAAGCCCAGATGTCCTGCGGCTGATACCGGCGAAAAGTCCACTCATCGCCGAGTCCACCGGACGTCTTGACCATGATGCCGTCCTTCGTGCGTTCACGTTGTTGTTCGGCCAGGTGAATTTCTTTCTGCCGCTCCTCGCTCGGCCAAGGCGCGCCGGCGTCGATCCATGCGGCAAGATCTTTGATTTGTTCCGCGCTCAGACGGTCGTTCGCCTTGGGTGGCATTTCGTAATCCTCATCCTCCCACTTGACGGCCTTCATCACGAAGCTCTTCGCCGAGGAACCTGGCACGAGAGTGTTAGGGAACTCGTCGCCGCCCTTGAGAAAAGCCTCGCGGGAGGTCACGGCGAGACCACCTTTGATCTTTTTGTCAGGATCGCCGTGACAGCCGAAACATTTTTCGGAGAGCACGGGCTTCACCTTCAGGGTGAAAAGGCGCTCGGCTTGCGAGTCTGGCGCAGCCGAACGGCTGGTATTCGACGAACACAGCAACGCGACCGTCGCTACGCTGACGAAGAGATTATGTTTTGTTTTCATTTCCGGACTTAAATCAGATTTGCCTTCAGGGATTCTATCGCCTGCAATTCGTTCCTCGCCTTGATTGCCGCCACGATTTTTTCGTGTTCACGGTAGATATCCTGAGTGTTGTTCAAACGCGAGTAAGCCATTCGGATGCGCACGGCGATGGATTGCCACACCGCCTCCAGTTCTGGAGACCCGCCCCGCCGCACGATGTATCGATGGAGGGCGATGTCGCTACCGACAATGTCCGGCAAATCCTTCCTGCGACAAGCCAGCTTCATCGCATCGAGGATTTCTTCCAGCGCGCGGTGATCGGCCCCGGTCAGATTCCGAATCAACTCCGGCAGGGCGTGCAATTCGATCTGCTTGCGAAGCGCCATCAACAGCACACGCTCGCCGTTCTGCACCGGCGCGCTGACGCGCACGCCGCTATTCGGTTTATAGACCAGCGCGCCTTCCTGGCTCAGTTGTAATAAAGCGTCACGGATAGGGCCGCGGCTGGTGCCGAATCGTTCTGCCAGGGCAACTTCCCGCAGCGGCTCATTCTCCGGAAATTTATCCGCGAGGATCTCGTTTCGCAGTTGATTGGTAATCTGTTCCCGCACAGAACGAACCGGATTTACAATGGTTCTTTGCATGTTTTGTTAAAATTAACTCGTAAAAAATGTCTATTGTGAATTGTCAACAATCTGAATTTTGACCTGAAAATGCACTGGTCGCATTCATTAAGGTTTATTTACTGTGACACTGTTTGACGAAAGAGGCATCCAAAATCTGTTGTTCGAGAATGCCAAAGTTTGGTTAAAATCGGACATCTAATCGATTTCGGTCAGCTCCGGAATCTTTCCCTGGAGTGGATTCGCGGACTATTAGATTACAGGAAGCTCAGCAAGGATCGCCGCGACACGTTTGCGTTCGGGCAGCAGGAAGTGATTAAAAGGCAGCGTCATGACATCACTGCAAATCTCTCGAATCGACAGGGCGCATTTGGTGGCCTTGATGAAACGCGAAGCGTATTTGCCAATCGTGTAAATGCGCTGGAGCGAATCAATCGTCGCTTGTAATTCGGCCGTCCGGGCATCATATCCGGCCGCAGCGGCTTGAAAGGCTTCAACGAAGAGGCGCGGAAAAATGTTGGCTCCTCCATTGACCCCGCCATCCCCGCCGAGGCGGACAGACGGAATCAACAAATGTTCCGGACCGATCATGAAGCGCCAATCACTTCGTTCGGATCGCAGGTCAACGAGTTGACGGTAATAGTCCAAATCTCCACCACTATCCTTCACGCCGATGATATTTTCGTATTGAGACAGGCGACGAAGAGTTTCGATTTCAAATGGAACCTTCGTGAGCGATGGAATGTTGTAGAGCACCAGTGGGAGAGGAAGGCCTTTCAACATGCCTTGCACGTATTCGATCAACTCGGTCTGCCCGGCGGGAAAGTAATAGGGCGTGGACAAGACGACGGCCGAAGCCCCTGCGTCTGCCGCGGTTGCTACCAGGTTCTGCGATTCGATAAAGGCGGTGTCTGTGATGCCGACCAAAACCGGCACGCGCTCCTTGACCAGTTTGCAGACGCGTCCAATCAACTCGTGTCGCAAGCGGTAACTGAGACCGGGCGCTTCGCCGGTGGTTCCGAGAATGAATACCCCTCTGACACCACCGGCAATGACGTGCTCCAACAGTCGCTCAAGGCCGGCTTCGTCCAGCGTGTCCGGATCATTCAAGGGAGTAACGAGTGGTGGGATGATCCCGGTTAATTCGATGGACATGCTTAGTGAAAGCAGTATCCGAGGGTCATCAATCAGGAAAGGATTTTTGTGGGATAACTATCGGTGGGATAGTCCGCTTGCCACCACGGCGCGCGGCTCTCCCGAGCCGCTGCAACACGAGCCACAGATCGGTTGTTTCGCAATTTTGACCGCCCGCCGATTCAGAGTAGTTTGTCCCTTTCGGGCTATTCCTGCCGCGACCGTCTCGCTCTTTGATAGTCTGTCGTGCATCGCACGTTGCAGCGACTCGGGAGAGTCGCGCGCCGGGGGGCTTGCGTGGAAATGTTGTTGCCGGACGGCGGTTGGTTTGTTTGGAGACAGGTTGAGTGAGGCACTATTGAATTGCGCGACTGAACGAAACTCCATTGACCATTGGGATGCTCCCGCGTCTAATCCCCCGCATGCCAAAACTTTCTCTGTTCAGCATGCTTTGTATTTCTGTTTCGACTTTCGCCGTGAATTCGATGGGTGAGAGCGGAGCCATTTCCTCGGCGACGGATTGGCCCGGATGGCGCGGGCCGACCCACGACGGCATTGCCGCACCCGGACAGAATCCGCCGACGAGCTGGAATGAGACCAGGAACGTGCTTTGGAAAACGTCGATACCGGGGCGGGGACACAGTTCTCCCACCGTCGTCGGCAACCGCATCTATCTTTCCACCGCCGATGAGGAAAAGGAAATCCAGTCGGTGATTTGTTTCGATGGGAAGACCGGAAAGCAGGTTTGGAAAACGGATGTTCATCAGGGAGGATTTACGTCCAAGGGGCACAAACGCAAATCACATGCCTCGGGCAGCGTTGCTTCCGACGGCAAGCGCTTGTTCATCAATTTCATGAATCACGACACCGTGTGGATGTCGGCGCTGGACTTGAATGGAAAACAGCTTTGGCAGACGAAGATTTGCAGTTACCTGACGCATCAGGGCTACGGCTCCTCGCCGTTCATCTACAAATCGCTGGTCATCGTCGCGGCGGACAACAAGGGCAAAGGCGGCGGTGCTGTGGCCGGGCTGGATCGGGAGACCGGCTCGATCATTTGGAGCAACCAGCGACCGAAGATGCCGAACTACGTATCACCCGTAGTCTATCACGTCGCCGGGCGTGATCAGTTGTTCATGTCCGGCTGCGAAATGATTTCCAGCTTTGATCCACTGACGGGAAGGACTCTCTGGGAAATCCCGGGTTCGACTACCGAATGCGTGGTAACGATGGTGACGGATGGCGAACGCGTCTTCACGGGTGGCGGTTATCCGAAGAATCACACCGTCGCAATTCTGGCTGACGGTTCCGGAAAAGAGGCCTGGCAAAATACGACCAGGATTTATGTTCCTTCGATGATTGCCCATCAAGGCCACGTGTATGCGACGTCGGATTCCGGCATGGCTATCTGTTGGAATTCCGCGACCGGCGAGGAACTCTGGAAGGAGCGACTCGGCGGCGAATTCTTCGCTTCGCCCGTGCTGGTCGATGGCCGTTTTTATGCGACCAATGTCCGCGGGAATACGTATGTCTTTGAGGGCAGCCCCAAAACGTTCAAACTGATTGCCGAGAATCAAATGGGCTACGAATCCTATTCGTCGCCTGTCATCTGCGGAAACCGCATCTACCTGCGCGTGGCAAAGCAGGAGGCCGACAAACGCGCGGAGTATCTCTACTGCATCGGCAACGTTGCGCAGTAGCTCGACCCCGGACTTGATGATGGAAAGCCCTCCCGACCCGGGTGAAGCTGGTCGCGCCTTGCGGTTAGCGTATTGCGCACTGAACTGTCACGAATATTTGGATCGTTTAGGTTGGGTCGGCGGTGTGCGAAGATTGAATCTCGTTCGGGACGATCAAAATCTGGGACAACTTCGCGAGTCGTGCCTCATGTGAGGCGGACGCCGAGTGTCGGCAAGCAAACCATTATCATGCAGTTCCCCCAATTACTCCCCGACGACGAGCACAACCGCAAACTGGCGGCCAATGTTCATCCGCCTGATTATCTCAATCCCAAGCCGGCCGGGAAATACAACCTCGTGGTCATTGGTGCGGGAACGGCGGGGTTGGTGACGGCGGCCGGTGCGGCGGGCATCGGCGCGAAAGTTGCCCTGGTGGAACGGGCATTGATGGGTGGTGACTGCTTGAACGTCGGTTGTGTGCCGTCCAAGGCCATCATCAGCGCCGCACGAGTTGCTGGCGTCGTCCGAGGCGCGCACGAATATGGTGTTCGAGTGTCGGGAGATGTCAGCGTTAATTTCGCTGCGGCGATGGAGCGCATGCGGAAGCTGCGCAGCGAAATCAGTCCGCACGATTCCGTCAAACGATTCACCGAATTGGGAATCGACGTTTTCCTGGGGCAGGGGAGCTTTGTTGATTCGAACACACTGGAGGTTGCGGGTGAACGGCTCCGGTTCAGCAAAGCGGTCATCTGCACCGGTGCCCGGGCTTCGGCACCACCCGTCTCCGGCATTGGAGATGTGTCCTGCCTGACCAACGAAACGGTGTTCTCACTGACAAAACTGCCGGCTCGGCTCGGTATCATTGGGGCAGGACCGATTGGTTGCGAGATGGCGCAGACCTTTGCCCGCTTCGGATCCAAGGTGTTGCTGGTCGAAACGATGCACGGAGTTTTGCCGCGTGAAGATCCGGAAGCGGCAGAGGTGGTGCGGGAGTCTCTGCTGCGAGACGGCGTGAAACTGCTCTGCTGTGGAAAGGACTTGAAACTATCCAAAACGGATGGCGGTGTTCGGATGACCGTTGAGTCGCATGGGACTGGCTATGATGAAACGGTGGATCAGTTGCTGGTGGCGGTCGGTCGAGCCCCCAATGTCGAAGGGCTGGGCCTGGAGAAAGCCGGTGTCCAATACACAAAGAAAGGGGTGGTGGTGAATGATTTTTTTCAGACGACCAATCCGCGCATTTACGCGGCGGGGGACATCTGTTCACCCTACCAGTTCACGCATGCGGCGGATTTCATGGCGCGCGCGGTCATTCGCAATGCACTTTTTGGTTCGATTCCGATGCTGGCCAAAGCGAAGGCGAGCCGCCTGGTAATTCCCTGGTGCACCTATACTTCACCGGAACTGGCACACGTCGGATTGTCGCCGGCGGCGGCGGAGAAACGTGGCATCGCCATCGATACCTACCGGCAGGAGATGAAAGGCGTGGACCGGGCAATTCTGGAAGGCGAAACGAACGGGCTCGTCAAGGTGCATACGCGCAAGGGCACGGATGAAATCCTCGGCGGAACGATTGTGGCGGAAAACGCCGGAGACATGATCGCGGAAGTTACCATGGCGATGACGCACAAGATTGGTCTCGGCAAGTTGGGAAATGTGATTCACCCATACCCGACCCAGGCGGAAGCCGTGCGCAAAGTCGGCGATGCCTATGCTCGAACGCGACTCACGCCGGTCGCTCGGTCGTTCTTCAAAAAATGGCTGGCATGGACGCGCCGGTAGCCTGCGAGTTTTCTGCTGAAAGAGCCTCGTCAACCACTTCTTTATCCGGTAAAAAATCGCCATCCCAGATTATGCAAAATGGTGCCAAGAGAGAGGTCGAGCAGTTCATGCGCGGCCTCAAGAAACGGAATCCGTACGAGACTGAATTTCATCAGGCCGTTCGGGAAGTGGTTGAAACGCTGGTGCCCTACGTCCTCGAGCATCAGGAATACAAGCAGGCGCAGATTCTTGAACGGATGACCGAACCCGACCGCATCGTGATTTTTCGCGTGACGTGGGAAGATGACAGTGGCGGTATCCGCGCCAATCGCGCCTGGCGAGTGCAGTTCAACAACTCCATCGGGCCGTACAAGGGCGGGTTGCGGTTCCATCCATCGGTGACGCTGAGCGTGTTGAAATTTCTCGGCTTCGAGCAGGTTTTCAAAAACAGCTTGACCGGATTGCCGATGGGGGGCGCGAAAGGCGGATCAAATTTCAATCCGAAAGGAAAGTCCGAGCGCGAGGTAATGCGCTTCTGTCAGTCGCTGATGACGGAACTGCATCGGCATATCGGTGAGGACACAGACGTGCCGGCGGGTGACATCGGAGTCGGGGCGCGGGAAATCAGTTTTCTGTTTGGCCAGTACAAGCGGCTGGAGAATCGCTTCACGGGAATTCTCACCGGCAAGGGGCTGTCGTTTGGTGGCAGTCTCGTGCGCAAGGAGGCGACCGGATATGGCTGCGTCTATTTCTGCCAGAACATGCTGGAGAAAGCCGGTGATTCCATCGCCGGCAAAACGGTGGTGATATCCGGCTCCGGCAATGTCGCCATTTATGCCGCCGAAAAGGCAACTGAACTCGGTGGCAAGGTCGTGGCGTTGTCGGATTCCGGAGGATTTATTTACGACAAAGACGGGATTGATCAGGATCGGTTGAAGTTCCTCAAGGAGCTCAAGGAAGAGCGCCGCGGGCGCATTGGCGAATACGTCGGCCGCTATCGGTTGGCGGAGTTTCATGCCGGTAAACGACCCTGGTCGATTCCCTGCGATGTCGCGCTGCCTTGCGCGACGCAGAACGAAATCAATCTCGAAGATGCCCGAACGCTAATCTCCAATGGGGTTAAAGCCGTGTGCGAAGGCGCCAACATGCCGACGGAACTCGATGGAGCGCACGCGTTTGTCGATGCCAAAATCCTTTACGGCCCGGCCAAAGCCGCGAATGCGGGCGGCGTCGCCGTCTCCGGCCTTGAGCAAAGCCAGAACGCGCTTCGGCTCTCCTGGAGCCGTGAAGAGGTGGACGAGAAACTGCACACCATCATGCGCGACATCCACAGGAAATGTCTGCAACACGGTGAAGAAAATGGGCACGTGAATTACGTGAAAG
>CALBIE010000138.1 GCA_937893495.1 uncultured Verrucomicrobiales bacterium
TGGAAAGCGCTCAACCAGGTCCACATCGTCGGCGAACGTCGTCAGTCGGCCAGTGGTCGCGCATTGCCGGCGGAAGCGATCGAATTCAACAAGCTGGCCAATCAAAAGGATGCCGAACTCGCGGCCGGCATTGAACTCAAGACGCGCGAATGGCGGTTGATCCCGGTGAAATGAAATTCCACGAACGACACGGTTTGCCCACCTCTCGTAGCAGCCGACGTGAGGCGCACTTCAAACAGGGTCAGACAAATGAGCCTCGTTACCTCGGCTGCTACGAGGCATTGAAAGCGCCTTGCGAAAGCGCAGATCGAAACTCAATGAAACGAATTTTCTTATTTCTGGCTCTCGTTGCCCTCTGCCCGAGCGCCTTCGCGCAAAAGGGCGCGGAAGGCATCAAGACGGCGAATCTCAAGGACGCGGACGTGAGTCTGATGAACAACCACGATCCGGCGTCGGAGTTGGCGAATTTCCAGCTAATGGAGGGCTATCAGGCGAACCTCTTTGCATCGGAACCGATGCTCGCGAATCCCATCCACATGATGTGGGACTCCAAGGGTCGACTCTGGGTGGCCTGCTCCTGGGCATACCCACAGCTCAAGCCGGGTGAGAAGGCGAACGACAAGATCATCATTCTCGAGGATACCGACAACGACGGGAAGGCCGACAAGTCCACCGTCTTTGCGGACGGGCTCTATCTGCCGACCGGAATCGAACTGGCCAATGGCGGTTGTTACATCGCGCAGTCACCGGATGTCTTTTTCTTCAAGGACACCGATGGCGATGACGTCGCTGATGTGAAGGAAGTCGCCTTGACGGGATTCGGGATTGAGGACAGTCATCACTCCATCAGTGCCTGGCGGCGGGGCCCCGGCGGCTGGATTTACTTTCAGGAAGGCATCTTCCTGCACACGCAGGTGGAGACCCAATACGGCGTCGTCCGCAACTTCAACGGCGGCGTGTATCAATTCAACCCGCGGACGCAGGAACTGAAGATGTTCGTCCGAGGCACGGGTGGCAATCCGTGGGGCCATGTGTTCGATCGATGGGGACAATCGTTTATGGTGAACAATCCGCGCATCATGTATCTGTCGCCGTCGTCCGGTGCCAGCAGCGAACCGGCGCAGGTGCAGCCCTTGATCAGCACGGAGAAACAGTGTGGTGGCGATCTTGCAACCGGGATGCACCTGCCGGCCGACATCCGGGGGCAGTTGCTGACCTGCCGCTTCAAGAGCCGCACAATCATCCGCTACGAATTCATCGAGAACGGCGCGGGCTTCAGCGCCAATGTGCTGCCACCACTCATTGCTTCAAAGCATCCGAACTTCCGCCCGGTCGATTGCAAGATCGGTCCGGACGGTGCCGTGTACGTCGCTGATTGGTACAACTCGATCATCAACCATGCCCAACACGATTTCCGCGATCCTCGTCGCGATCATGAACACGGCCGCATCTGGCGCATCACCCACAAGGAGCGACCGCTGGTGAAGATACCGAAACTGGTCGGTGAACCGATCAGCGCGTTGCTGGATCATCTCAAGAGTCCGAACACCTGGACACGTCATCAGGCTCGCAAAGAACTCAGTGAGCGCGATCCGGAGAAGGTTCTCGGAGCAACCGAAGCCTGGGTCGCCAGGTTGAATCCTGCCGATGCGGGCTACGACGGGAATTTGGTCGAGGCGATGTGGGCCTGCCAGAACGTCGAAAGCCCGAGCGAGACGATCCTGAAAAAAGTTGTGAACGCGAAAGATGGACATGCGCGTTCAGCGGGCGCGCGAGTGATTCGATACTGGCACAAATCGCTTTCCGATCCGGTGGGCTTGATTGCCAAGTTGGCAGCGGATCCGTTCCCACGGACGCGGATGGAAGCCGTGCTCTCAGCGGGATTCATTCCCCGGGCAGAAGCATTTACGGCGGCCTTGAACGCATTGGATCACGAGCAGGACAAATTCATTGCTGTAGCATTGCCACAAACAGTGAAGGCCCTCGAACCCTACTGGCAGCCCAAGTTGCAGAGCGGCGAGTTGAAGTTTGCCAAGCCATCTCATCGAGAGTTTGGCGAACAATCGGGCGGGGTCGGTTTCGAAAAAAGATTCAGCGCCTTCCTGAAAAAGAAGCAACACGGGGCGGCGGAGTTGGCAGCCGTCAAATCCCAGTTCATCGCCGAAGCAAATGCAGGGCTGGTGCGAACCGCATTCCGGGCTGTGACCTCCAGCAAATCGAGTCTGCCCAGTGAAGCCAGCCTGGCGCTGTTGGAAGCACTCGAACAGGTGGGCCGGATGGGCGATATTTCCGGGAGAAGGATTCCGTCACTCGTGCCCCAACTGGCCAGTCGTGATGATTCCATTGCCGCAGCGGCGGCCGCGAACATTGGGGCCTGGAAAATCACGAAGAGCGGCAACGACCTGCTGAAGGTGCTGCGCGATGAGAGTCGTTCGGAACGCGTGCGGACCGCAGCGGCGGAAGCCTTGGGCAGCCTGGAACAAACACAGTTCCTCGAAGCTCTTCGGGGCATGGCGGCTTCTGGAGACATGCGGAGCCGATACATTGCCACCTACGGATTGGCGAAGGCCGATCTGTTGGACGCCGCCAGCTCTGCCGCAGCAATCCTGACCGAAGATCCCGGTGATTCTGATCCCGCTGATTTGATCGCCAGGTTCATCCGGCAGGACAAAGGCACGACCCTTTTGCTGAAAAAGATAAAACCCGATCAGCTCAATCCGAAGGCGGTCGCCAAAGTGGCCGCCTACCACCGCCGCACGGGACAACTACCAAAGGCGTTGGTCAGCATATTCGCGCCGACCGCGCCAAAGTCGCTGAGCCAGCAATTGCTCCGGGAGAACCGTTTGGAACTGACGGCTGACGTGATCAAGCGTGGCGATCCGGTGAAAGGCGAAACGATCTTCCGTCGTCAATCTTCCGCGTGCGCGGTGTGTCACGGCATCGGTCCGGCGGGCCCGGCGATTGGACCGAATCTGGTCGCGGTCGGCGCGGCTGCCGGTCCGGATTACGTGGTCGAGGCCATTCTGGAGCCAAACAAATCCATCGCTGAACATTACGAGAACGTCATGCTCACTCTCAATGACGGCACGGTGCAGACCGGCGTGATCGCACACAAGAGCGAGAAGGAAGTCGTCCTGCGCGACTCGATTGTGGCCGGCAACGAAATCCGTATTCCAGCAAGCTCAGTCAGAAGGCAGAAACCGATGGCTTCGTTGATGCCAGAAGGACTGGCCGATCAGTTGAAGAACCGACAGGAGTTTCTGGATCTCGCCAAGTTCGTCTCCCTGCTGGGCCGCCCGGGACCGTATGCCAATGACGAAAGTCCATTCATCCGCAAATGGCGTGTCGTTGCCGGCGAGAAATCCGGCGAAGTTCCCGATGAAGACGCCTTTTGGATGCCCGCCTACAGCATGGTGAACGGCGAATTGCCTGATTCGGATCTGGCCCGAGGCGACGTGGTTTATGCCCGAGGCTTCGCGGACATACTGGCTGCCGGTGCCGTGAAATTGGATCTGAACAGCATCAAGGGTCTTCGCCTCTGGGTTGATGGCAGAGAAGTTGAAAACCTCACTGCCCCAATCAGTTTCACCCGAGGTCGCAAGACCTTGACATTCGGCATTGACCGAAAGGCTCGTGGCAACGCCGGACTTCGCGTTCTACTCACCGCAGCCGACAAATCCACCGCCAAGTTCAAGCCCGAAGGCGGAATCTGAATGAATCGATGTTTCCGCCGCTAAGAACCTCTCACCCCGGATGCATCTTGTCGCAACACGAAGTGTTGCCAGAATCAGTAGCCGGGGGTAAGCGAAGCGCCACCCCCGGTAGCGATACAAAAACGAACCGACCCCGGCGGGGTCGGAGAAATCTTCGGTATGTGCTGGCACCCCTTCAGGGTGCGGATCCTTTTTTGATGATGATCCGGGGGGGGCGCTTCGCTTACCCCCGGCTACCGATGCTTTCAACGCTTCGCGTTGATCTGATTCGGCGCTTCGCGCGCGGAATGGAGCGCGGACTTCAGTCCGCTTGAACGTGGTTTGCAACAATCGTCTCCAAGAATTGTAGGCGGCTTGCAATGCGTGCGCCGAAGCGGAATAAATTCCGCGCTCCACTTTGCAACGGAACGTCCGTTATTGTGATTCGACGTTTCCAAGAGAACTGACCTGATGATTCGCACAACTATTCTACTCACCGTATTCGCCCTCGTTGCGTCCCTCGAAGCGCGCCAACCCAACGTCATCCTCGTGATGACCGATGATCAGGGCTACGGCGACTTGTCGTGTCACGGAAATCCGGATTTCAAGACGCCGAATCTGGATCGGCTGCACGGTGAGAGCGTCCGTTTCACCGACTTTCATGTGGATCCGACCTGTGCACCAACGCGCGCGGCCTTGATTACCGGACGCTACTCGTTGAGCACGGGCGTGTGGCACACGATTGCCGGACGGTCATTTCTGCATCCGGAGGAAGTCACACTTGCCAATGTGCTGAAGGGCGGCGGCTACCGAACGGGCATGTTTGGAAAGTGGCATCTGGGCGACAACTACCCGTGTCGCCCGCATGATCGTGGATTCGACACGGCGGTCTATCACGGCGGTGGCGGAGTTGGACAGACTCCCGACCTCTGGGGCAATGACTACTTCGACGACAGATATTTTCGCAATGGCAAGCCGACCCAATACCAGGGCTACTGCACTGATGTTTTCTTCAACGAAGCCATGAGCTTCATGCGAAACAGCAAGGCCCGTTCGACAGGCTCAGGGGAACCCAAACCGTTCTTCTGCTATCTTCTGCCAAATGCACCGCACGGGCCGTTTTTTGTGGCGGACAAATACTCCAAACCGTTTCGTGACAGAGGTTTCTCCACCAACCGCGCAAACTTCTACGGGATGCTTGTCAACATCGACGAGAACATGGGGCGCCTCGAGAATTTTCTCCGCAAGGAAGGCCTGCGCGAAAACACGATTGTCATTTTCATGACTGACAATGGCACGGCCGGGCCCTGGTATCCGAAGGAAGGCAAGGATCACACCGCCGGATTGCGCGGCATCAAGGGTTCCATCTACGAGGGTGGACATCGTGTTCCCTTCTTCGTCCGTTGGCCGGCGGGAAAAATCGGTGGGGGTCGAGATGTCAAAAAACTGGCCGCACATATCGATGTGTTGCCAACGCTGGCGGAACTGTGTGGTGTCGAACGCAAGTCCGGCCCGGAACTCCACGGCAGAAGTCTGGTTCCGCTGCTGCGCGATGCAAAGGCAGAGTGGAAGCGGCGGAGCCTGGTCGTGAACAACCAACGCATTGCCGAGCCGCAGAAATACAAGGACTTCGTCGTGATGTCGCGCGTCTGGCGGCTGGTTGGCAAAGACGAGCTTTACAACCTCAAGAGTGATCGCGCCCAGATGAAAAACGTCGCCGCGGAGAATCCAATGATTGTCTCAAATCTGATGAAGGTTTACGAAGATTGGTGGGAGCAGACGTCCGGTCGCGCCAGTTCGGTCGTCCCGATAATGGTCGGAGCCGATGAGGATAATCCGTGCTGGTTGACGGCCCACGATTGGCACGCCATGAAAATCCCCTGGCATCAGGAGGTGGTTGCCGAGGCTCCAGCTTTCAATAGCCATTGGGAAATCGACGTCGCCAAAGCCGGCAATTATCGAATCACACTGATGGAACGCCCCACGGAGGCGGACTTCCCGATCAACGCCACCCGGGCGACACTGAGGGTCGGCGGCAAAACGTTGTCCAAGATAATTGAAAAAGGCGCCACCGAAGTCTCCTTCGATGTGAAACTCAATGCCGGCCGCAGCCAACTGCAGTCCACGATTGTGGACGATTCCGGCAAGGAACGTGGTGCGTACTACGCCAGAGTTCTTCGCCGCTGATAATTCCACGATGAAACTCCAATCTTACCTTGGCGGAGCGATAAACTTGTCCCTAAGAAAAAGTCCCTATCCGTGTCTCAAACAATATGAAAGCCTCTCGTCTCTTTGGTTTCGTGATCGGATTGTTGGTTACTGTCCAAACCAGCCATGGAATGCGGACCTCGCGGATCGGGCCGGACAGCGCCAATCCCCATCCGACGACTGAGCAACAGGATTGGCCCAAGGGACTTGTGGAACTTGTCTGGCGCGAATCACGCGTTTATTCGGTCTGGGTCAACGGGAATGAGAACTTCTACTTCAAGGCGGACGCCAAGGAGATCAACGAGTTGATCCGGCTCTTTTCGCAGGCACGGATGCGGGATCATGAGCTGATCATCAAAACCGGCAAGCCGAAGGTCAAATCGTTCAAAAGCGACGAGTTCGAATACAACGTGAACCTGCATATCATCGCCGGCATCGCCATGCATATGACCCGGCGGGCCGATGAACCCAGGACGCATGAACCCCCCCTGACTATTTATGTCGATCCCGACGGAGATCATGCCTGGTTGAAGACGATCCATCTCCCGGCCAACATCATCCTGAATAGCGCGATTGAAAACCTGCCATTGAAAGGGAAGGCGGTCCGTCCCGAACGAATGTTTCGTCACGCGGAAGTGCAGTTCGAAGACGGAACCCCCGCCGCCGATCTTGAGAACGGCGTGTCCACGCGAGTGACGTTCTGGGAAACCGGCGAACCGGCCGGTATCGATCTCGGCCATATCGGCAACAAGGGATACTTTCGCGCGCCGTTTTCCGACCGGGAGATCGCGGAACTGGAAGCCGGCGCTTCGTGGCTCACGTTAACCGTCGGCAACTGGTCAACCAAGGCCAAACCGGAGCATCCGCGCTTGGCCGCGTCGAATCTCGCACTCGATGAAAGTGAGACCAAAGTGATCCAGCTCGCGCGACCCGGGTTTTACCATGGTCGAATTCTATTTGAAGACGGAACTCCGCCAATTCTTGATCCGATACCCTGGCCGGGTGCGAAGATTCAGATCAATTTCCCCTACACGAACGGCGGCGCGCCCGATCCCGCCGGGTATTTCAAGGTGTACTTCACCGATGAACAATTTGAGAAATTGAAGGACGAAAAGACCCGCCGGAATATCTACATACCGAGCTATGAACGGAGAGGCAGCAGCCGAGCTCTCTTCGCGTTTCCCGCAGCCAAACTGTCGAAGTCCAAGCAGGATGCCGGTGTCGTGAAGATTCCCAAGCCAGCACCAAAGCCGGCGCAGAAATGACTCCAGCGCGGTCAGCAGACGATCATGCCAGAGCGGCGCGCATTCGGGGCGCGGAGGCAGGTCGCCCGAATTGCCCGTTCCCGTTATTCATCCCACGGGCGGTATTCCTTCCAGACAAACGCGTGGCCGCTCAGCGCTTCAACTTCTGGAATAATCGCGACTCGCAATGATATCAAGCGAGCATTCCGTATCTCGGGACGTCGCGCCGGGATATCGACTAGCAGCCTGTTCAAAAACTCAATCTTTGGTAGCAGCCGAGGTAACGAGGCTCATATTCTTTCCGATATACGATTGAGATCAGAGCCTCCTCACGTCGGCTGCTACATTTTTAACGGTCTGTTCGACGTGGTGTGGGCGAATTCAGGAGTGCGTTTGTGGCCCGTTCCTTTTCCCGTAACCTCGGGGTTGCGCTTTTCGTCCAAATCTGAACCATTGCCAAACGCTCAACCAGTCCGCCACGATTGTTGCTGTCCTCGGTCTGTTGAAGCCGAACTCACGATTACTTGATTATGAAAAAAGTCTCCCTTGCCATCATCGGACTTGTCCTCTTCGGCCTTGCGCCCCGCTCTATTTTTAGCGCGGCGGCGGCGCAGCCGAACATTCTCATGATCCCGATTGACGACCTCAATCACTGGGTCGGGCATCTCGGACGGAATCCACAGACGAAGACCCCGCACATGGACCGGCTTGCAAAGATGGGAGTGTCATTCAACAAGGCCTACTGCGCCGCGCCCGCGTGCAATCCGTCGCGCATCGCGCTGATGTCCGGCCTGCGCCCGAGCACGAGCGGCTGCTACAACAACGGCCAGGATTGGCGGCCAGCCATCAGTGAGGACAAGCTGCTGAATCAGGCGTTGCTCAACGGCGGATACAACTGCTACGGCACCGGCAAGATTCTCCACGGCAGCTACGGCAACAGCAGCAAGTGGACGGAATTTCACAAGACGAAAAGCGGTAACATGGCGCGTCATCCCTCCGCGCCGAACGACGGCGTGGGCGGTATCAAGTTTTCCCCGCTCGGCAACGAGGACAAAGACATGCCGGATTACGACGCAGCCAGCTACGGCATCGAAGTGCTTGGTCGCAAGCACGACAAGCCGTTCTTCCTCGCGGTCGGACTCGTCAAACCGCACATGCCGTTCAGCGTGCCGAAGAAGTGGTTCGATATGTTTCCGCTGGAATCCATCGAGCTGCCGCCGCATCGCGAGGGCGACCTTGAGGACATTCCCGCGGCCGGCGTGAAGATGGCCAAACCAGAAGGCGACCACGCCCAGATGCTCAAATCCGGCCGTTGGAAAGAGGCCGTGCAGGCGTATCTGGCGACCATCGCCTTCGCGGATGCCCAGGTCGGCCGAGTGCTGGACGCACTCCAGAAATCCGCGTATCGCGACAACACGATCATCTGCCTGTGGAGCGATCACGGCTGGAGCCTTGGCGAGAAGGAACACTGGCGGAAGTTTGCGTTGTGGGAGGAACCGACGCGCACGGTGTTCATCTGGAAGGTCCCGGGAATGACACCCGCCGACGTCCAATCGCCACGCCCGGTGGATTTCATGAGCATCTTTCCGACGATCTGCGCGCTCACCGGAGTGAAGCGGCCGGCGCATGTCGAAGGACTCGACATCTCGGCGTTGTTGAAGAATCCAAACGCGAAATGGGAGACGCCCGCGCTCACCACGCAGAACCGGAACAACCACGCCTTCCGCAGTGAGCAATGGCGCTACATCCGGTACGCCGACGATTCCGAGGAACTTTACAACCACAAATCAGATCCCAACGAATGGACGAATGTGGCGGCCGATTCCAACTTCTCCGAAATCAAGAAGGGCTTCCTGAAATACCTTCCCACCGTCAACGTGCCGGACCTGCCGAGTAGCAACCGAAAGAAGAATAAGAAGGCGTCGCCGAAGAAGAAGGGCAAGGGAAAAGCGAAGTCGAAATGATTTCCCCCGCAGTGTCCGGGCCGACGATCGACCGCAACGCGATCAATCTGCGATTCAACCTCGCTTTTGGTTACAGCTCACTTCCTTGCCCATCTCAGGATGGGAGAATCAGATCGATGAGCACAACCAGTCGTCGTAACCGCACCTCAACGAATAAGTGACATGATCGAGAACTGGAGAGATTTGCCCGAAATCCGAAATAGAAAGGGGAGCGCGCCCGCCTCGGGCGCTGTTTTCTGCGCCCTCGCGGAAAACCCGGTCGCACCGAAACGATCCGAGCGTTCGTGTCAGCCTCGCGCGCATGACGCTGGCCGCGAGGCGCGGCCAGCCACACCCGAGGCGGGTGTGCTCCCCAACTTCGGAATTCGGGTTAAGCCGTGAGTGGCCACGAAATCGTATCAGCGACCTCCGACAAAGCGACCGGCTTTCGGGAGTTGGAGCGGCCCATGTCCGCAAGGCCCGTCGGGCATTAGGCCTCCCAGTCGGCCGAAATTGGAACGGGACCTTTTTGGGACTGATACGGCCCCGACAGTCACTGGTCGTTCGAGCTCTACCGACCCTGACTAAAGGACCACACCCGTGGCCTCCCTCTCGCCATTCCCGGAACCGTCAAATTTCTGGATGCGATGTTCATTCTGCAGTTGATCGCCGCCAGTCCGTCAGGCGGAAACATTCCTGATGGCCCGCGCGAGTTGTTCGCGGGATTGGTTCAAGCCTTCGTAGCCGCCGAACTCAATTCCGCAGTAACCGCTGTAACCAGCTTCAAGCACAATGCGGAACATGCGTTCGAAATCGAGCGGCGACTGGTTGCCTTTGTCGTCCCAAGCCATGTCCTTCACCGAGACGCCCTTCGCCCACTTCATCAGCTTCTTGACGCCGCGATACGAATCGTAGCTTTCGTTGTCCTTGATTCGAAAATTTCCCGTGTCGGGCAATGTCCCGCAATGCGGTTGGTTGACCCGGGTGATGACCTCGGCAAGCCAGTCCGCATTGCTGGAGAGACCACCGTGGTTTTCGACGATGACGTTCATGTTCTGCGCCGCGCCAAACGTCGTGAGCCTGGCGAGCCCATCCGACGCGAGTTTTACCTGTTCCTCCCAGGTGCCCGAACTGCGCGCGTTCACACGGATGGAGTGGCAGCCGAGGAATTTCGCCGCGTCGATCCATTTGCGGTGATTGTCCACGGTCCGATTGCGTTTTACCTCATTGGAGTCCCCGAGGTTCCCCTCGTTGTCACACATGATGAGCACGCTCTTCACACCGAGATCGGCGGCGCGGCGTTTCATTTCGCCGAGGTAGGCGTGGTCCTTCGCCCTGTCCATGAAGAACTGGTTTACGTACTCGAGAGCCAAGATTCCGTGGTCGTGCGCGACCCTGGCAAAGTCGAGATTGTCGATCTTACCGGAGCGCAGGTCCTTGTTGATTGTCCATTGGGCAAGGGAGATCTTCAGCCGGGCAACGGCCCTGATAGCCGGGGCGGCCCGCAACGCCACCGCGCCGGCGGCCAGGCTCGATTGGATGAGGAACTGACGTCGGGTGGGGCTTTGATTGAGTGATTCGTTCATGGCGATAATTCTATTCTCAGGGAATAACACCGGATCTCACGGTCGTTACGCAAGTAAATCGATTGGCAGGCGAAGGCGGGATGGAAACATCTCAATTCCGTTCATTCACGACTGAATCACGATCGGCCTTCGCCATGGCGGTCAGTCGCTTCTGCATTTCCGCAACGCGAACGGATTCGTTCTTCGCCAGATCAGACTTCTCGGACGAGTCATTCGCAATGTTGAAAAGTTCAATCTTCTGTTTCGGTGCTTTCCCGGTCACGACGAGTTTCCAATCACCGTGACGCAGCGAGACCGCCCGCCAGCTCGGACCGGCAACGTAAAGCGATCGCTCTGGAAGCGGCGTGTTATTCAGCAACAACGACGCGAGATTGATGCCGTCCCACTTCAAATCCTTTTCCGGCTCGTACCCCGCCAGCCCGCAGAAGGTCGGCATCCAGTCCGTGATGTGGACAGGTGTCGCCTGTTTGCCCACACGAATCCGTCCCGGCCAGGAGACGATGGTCGGCACGCGCGTGCCGCCTTCGTAAACATCGCCCTTCTTTCCACGCAACGGCAGGTTGTTGCCGGGCAGTCTGCCATTGGGGCAATTGTCGTCGGGATACTTCAGGTCATTATTCTCGGAGGTGCTTCCGCCGTTGTCGCTGGTGAACACGACGAACGTATTTTTCCGCCGCCCGGTTTCGTCCAGCGCCTTGAGTATCCGGCCGACCGAATCATCCAGATGCATCACGCTCGCGGCGTAATGCCGGGCCACCTCTCCGGTGATCGCGACGGGCACCTTCGCCAGCCACTCCGCCGGCTCTTTCAGCGGCAGGTGCACCGCCGTGAACGGCACATAGAGAAAGAACGGTGCCTCGCCGCGCGAGCGAATCCATTGGATCGCCTCGTCCGTGAGGAGGTCGGTCACGTGCCCCTTTTCCTCGACCAGTTCGCCGTTGCGATGCCAGGTGACCGAGAAATCACCCTTCTTGTAGCGGTGATTCCACGGGCTGACGCCGCCGGCGAGGGAACCGTAGGAATGACCGAAGCCGAATTTGTTCGGCACCCATTCCGGTTTCGATCCGAGATGCCACTTGCCGGTCAAACAGGTGTCGTAACCGCGCGATCCCAACGCCCGCGCCATGGTCACTGTGTCCCATGGCAGGCCGCGCGAATTCGTCGGCGTCGTGATACCGAAC
Organism: uncultured Verrucomicrobiales bacterium; assembly: GCA_937893495.1. GTDB lineage: Bacteria > Verrucomicrobiota > Verrucomicrobiia > Limisphaerales > JAYPXF01 > CALBIE01. The sequence goes on from CALBIE010000138.1 coordinate 11,855, forward strand.
CGGCTCCAGCAGCGGCCGGTCAACAATCCCGCTCGCGTCGGACTACATACGGGCGCGACGTAGTGCTGCGTCAGTTCCAATCCCTCGCGCACCAGCCGGTCAAGATGCGGCGTCGGCGCGTTGCCGGCATGGAAGGCGACATCTGCCCAACCGAGATCATCGGCCATGATGAAAACGATGTTCGGCGGGGCCGCCGGCGCGGGAGCGGATTCAACCCGCGGCGCAACGGCCGACAGGACACCAAGGACAAGCGTGGCGAAGAGATGTTTCATAGGCTGGCTCATATTCTGGCAAACACAGCCGGATCCGCGAACTAAATTCCCGCGCCACAAGTCACGTAACTCCGGTAAACCGAAGACTTGAAATCGGGGGCGCTCAATGCACCTGCTTCGCTGCTGCGCCGGCCATTGCCACGGCAATCTCTTTCAATCATTTCGTCTCGTGTAATTCGCTCCGTGCCTCGCCTCAGAGATTTCATTACACCAATTGGTTTCTGCGGGGCATCTTCCCCCCTCACCCTGCCCTCTCCATGAACCGGATGCCGGAGCGCCGGCTTGCAGCCGGCTTAAACCGTTGCCTGCCAATAAGACGACTCCGGTCGAAATCAATCGTGCGGAACTCCGGCAGCGAATAAGCCGGCAACATGCCGGCGCTCCGGTTCATGGC
>CALBIE010000139.1 GCA_937893495.1 uncultured Verrucomicrobiales bacterium
AGATATCTGGAGTTCATTGAACTGGGTTGCCACCCAGAAATAGGAGAAAAAGATGATCATCGCCGCGTAGAACATCAGGTAAACAACACTGCTTTCGCGAAAATAAATAGCTGCCTCTTCAAGGAATTTGATTTCCAATGATTTACCCAGCAGATCGAGAATCTTTTCCGGAAACATCAAGAGTGCCTGTGCGAAAATAATTGGCATCACACCAGCGTAATTAACCCGCAGAGGCATGAACGAACTACTCGCTTGCACCATTTTTCGTCCAACATTGCGCTGGGCGTATTGCACTGGAATCTTCCGTTGCGCCTGTGTAACGGCTATGACGGCCGCGACGACCGCAATAAGCAGAATAACCAATCCGATAAAATGAAACGGGTGAAAACTGCTCGTGATCCCCTCCGGCGGGAAAAACATTTCCTTTAACGACTGCAAAGCCAGCGGCAACTGGGCAAGGATGCCAATCATAATCACCAATGAAACACCATTGCCAATTCCACGGTCGGTGATTTGTTCACCCAACCACATCAAAAGCAAAGTCCCGGTTGTCAGGATCAAGGTCGTTTGAATCCGATACCACCAGACATGCTCACTCAAAACGAGCGCTCCCTGAAATCCCTGGAAAATCTTGTCGGGATTCTCCCACGCAATCGACATTACCATACCCTGCCCGAGACAAAGGATGACGGTAAGATAACGTCCGTATTGAACTATTTTCGTACGACCACCTTCTTCACGCGCCAACTTACTCAGAGTGGGAACCACCGCACCCAGCAACTGGATGATAATGGTCGCGCTAATGTAAGGCATGATACCAAGTGAACCAATCGCGCACCGCTGCAATGCACCGCCCGTAAACATGCTGTACATGCCCAACAATCCCCCGCCTTCTTTGCTGGTCATGTTGTCGAAAAACGCCGAAAGGGCCGCGCCATCCAGTCCCGGAATGGGGATGGTTGATATAAGACGACAAATCGCCAGGAGCAACAGCGTGAAAAAGATCCGAGACTTCAGCTCCGGGATCTTTAAGCAGTTTGAAAAAGTTGTGAAAAGCGCCTTTAGCATCCGTCAATAGGACTCCTTTACTCGCCGTCCTGTTTTTCCGCAGCCGCAGGTGCGCCAATCACTTCGCAGGTTCCGCCCAAAGCTTCGATTTGTTTGCGTGCTGTATCGCTGAACGCGTTGGCAATGACATTGAGTTTTTTCTCCAACTTGCCGCGTCCCAGAATCTTCACACCGCCACTTGATGAGCCATTGGCGAATCCTGCCGCCTTAATGGCTTCAGCATCAACTTTGGCACCCTCGTCAAATTGGTTCAACTGATCGAGATTTACCGGCAAATAGGCGACCGTATGCCGCGCGTTATTGAATCCGCGTTTTGGCAATCGCCGATAGAGAGGCATCTGTCCGCCCTCAAATCCAGGACGAATTCCACTGCCCGTCCTGGCACGCTGGCCTTTGTGCCCGCGACCACTGGTTTTTCCCAGACCACTGGATTCACCCTGCCCCAATCGCTTGGTCCGATGTTTCGCGCCCGGTCGGGGCTTCAAATTGTGCAAACGCATGCTCATCAAATATCCTTAATCAATTATTGTTCACGCTGTTGCAGCCGCTTCAGGCGCGGCAGCGGGAGTTGCCAATTTACCCAAAGGATCCACTCCACGCAGCTTCGTCACAGTTTCGCGGTCTCGCAATTTGAGCAGAGCAGTCAGCGTCGCTTTGGCAACATTGGCGGCATTGTTCGAGCCCAACGACTTCGTCAGAACATCTTTCAAGCCAGCAGATTCCAGGACCGCTCGTACCATTTTTCCGGCAATCAGCCCGGTTCCCTTCGAGGCCGGGCGCAATAACACTCGAGCGCCAGCAAAATCCGCCGTCACGCCATGCGGGATGGTTCCACCGGACAGCAAGACAGGAACCATTTTGTTACGCGAGACCTCTCCGCCTTTTCGAATGGCTTCCACGACTTCGCCAGCTTTACCCAAGCCGATGCCGACACGACCTTTTCGGTCACCCGTCACGACAAGAGCACTGAATTTGAACCGGCGACCGCCTTTGACCACCTTGGAGGAACGGTTGATAAACAACACCTTCTCCATGAATTCGTCGTCTGCTCCGTTGCGCCCGTCACGAGGGTTGTCTCTACGCCCATTGTTCCGACCTCGGCCGCCACGCTGACCGCGGTTGCCTGCCGTATTATCGGGACTTGAATTAGTTTGCTCAGCCACGTTTTTTTCTTCAGTTAAAGATTAAATTTGCAAGCCAGCTTCGCGGGCCGCGTCCGCCAACGCCTTTACCTTACCATGAAACTGAGCGCCACTGCGGTCGAATACCACTTTTTCAATGCCTTTGGACTTCGCAATTTCAGCTGCAGCTTTGCCCAGAACCAAGGCGCCTGCCACATTTGCACGAACCGTGTTTCCAGCTGTCACCGTCTTATGCCGCGTTGAGGCAGCAGCGAGTGTCACGCCTTTTTCGTCGTCGATAAACTGAACGTAAATATTCTTGCCAGTAAACCTTGCGCTCATGCGGGGTCGCTCGGCAGTACCAGTTATCTTTTTCCGGATGCTCCAACGGCGCCGTTGCAGCAGTTTTCTTTTCTTTTCAGGTCTCATCTTGGGTGTGCCACGTTTTTCGACCGCGACTTTTCAAATTATTTGACTGACTTACCTTCCTTGCGGACGATGCGCTCGTCGTCGTATTTCACGCCCTTACCTTTATAAGGCTCTGGCGGATAGTAGCTACGGATCTCAGCGGCTACGCAACCGACAGCCTGTTTATCGGGTCCTTCAATCGTCAGTTTGGTTCCAGCTCCTTCAACCTGAACTGTCACGTTGTCGGGCAGTTTATACTTTATCGGGTGCGAATACCCCAAAGCCAAATCAACAATATTGCCCTGCACCGCTGCTTTAAAGCCTACTCCATTAATTTCCAGACGCTTTACAAACCCGGCGCTTACACCCGTAACCATGTTGTTTATGATCGACCGAGTGAGGCCATGAATCGCCCTTGATTCTCGCTCGTCATTTTTGCGTGCCACCAACACTTGCCCGTCATCCACTTTAATGCTGGCTCGTGGAGGAACTTCCCAGGCCAGTTTGCCTTTGGGACCTTCTACCTGAATCTTGCGCCCCTGCACGTCGACTTTAACGCCGGCAGGAATCGATATGGGCATTTTTCCAATTCTGGACATAAGTCTGTTTTCTACCAAATGTAACAAACCAACTCGCCGCCGACTTTTTGCCGGCGCGCATCTTGACCGCTGATAATGCCTCGTGACGTGGAAACAACTGCCGTTCCCATGCCATTGCGCACACGCGGTATTTCAGTCGAGCCGACATATCGGCGCAACCCCGGGCGACTCACCCGTTGTAATCCTTCAATCACGGGCTGACGGCCCTGATATTTAAGTTCCAGTTTCAGTGTTTTTTTCACGTCGCCAGAAACATTAAAGCCGGCGATATAACCTTCGCGCTTGAGAATCTTGGCGATGCTTTCTTTCATTGCCGAATGGGGCATCGCCACTTCCGGCAACAACGCACGGCTCGCATTGCGAACGCGTGTCAACATATCGGCTACAGGGTCGTTCATCATAATCGTTTACCAGCTCGCTTTTGTTACACCTGGAATCATCCCGTTCAAAGCCATCTCACGGAAAGTGATGCGTGATACGCCAAACTTACGAAGGTAACCGTGTCGACGGCCGGTAATATTACAACGATTGACCAACCGAACAGGGCTGGCATTGCGCGGCAGTTTGCTGATGCCATCATAATCACGAGCCGCCTTGAGTTCCGTTCGCTTCGCTTTGTAGCGTTCGACGGTATTCTGCCGCTTTTTGTTTCGTTCCAACCAGGCTTTCTTGGCCATAATCTTATCTTCCTTCCGCGAAGGGCATTCCCATGAGTTTAAGTAGATCCAATGCTTCCTCGTCGGTCTCCGCCGAAGTAACAATGGTAATATCCATCCCCTGCGTCCGTTTAACTTTATCCAATTCAATCTCCGGGAATATGGATTGTTCGGTTACGCCAAAGGAGTAATTGCCGCGCCCGTCAAACGACCGCGTCGAGATACCACGGAAATCACGAATGCGTGGCAACGCGGCGGCAACCAGGCGGTCAAAGAATTCATACATCGGGTTGCGGCGCAACGTGACATAGCAACCAATCGGATAACCCTCGCGAAGTTTGAAATTCGCCACACTTTTGCGTGATTTGGAGATAATTGGTTTGCGTCCGGTAATTGTCGTTAAATCCTTGGCGGCGTCTTCAAGTGCGCTCTTTTCAAGGGTAGCACTGACGCCCATGTTCACGATGATCTTTTCAATGCGTGGCACCTGATGCACATTCCCGTACTTCCGTTTTTCCGTCAGCGCGGGCCGCACTTCATCGACGTATTTCTTGTAAATTCGAGAGTCCATCTATCTTTCAAGCTTCGGCTTGCGCCGGTTCATTCGGAGTTCTGCGAGCGTCATATCTCGCCGCCAGCATCACGTTGGAAATGTGGAGAGGGCCTTCCCGATCGACAATCGCACCCTGCGGATGTGTCTGGCTCTTTTTAGTATGCTTTTTCTGCATGCGCACACCTTCGACTATCAACCGTTGCCGGCCGGGTGCCACTTCGATGACCTTACCGCGCTTGCCTTTGTCGGCACCGCTGATCACGACTACTTCGTCGCCTTTTTTGACGTGAGATTTAATCATGTTCAGATTACCTCAGGAGCGAGGGAAATAATTTTCATGAATTTCTTGTCCCGCAATTCACGGGCTACCGGGCCAAAGATGCGTGTCCCGCGCGGATTCCGGTCTTTATCCACAATCACCACCGCATTGTTGTCAAATCGTAGCACGGAACCGTCCTCGCGGCGAATCGCGTTCCTCGTGCGGACCACCACGGCATCCACCACTTCGCCCTTTTTGACAGAGGCTTCGGGTGTTGATTCCCTGATATGCACTTTGAGGATATCGCCGATGTGGGCATACGGTCTCGTGCCACCGAGCACGTTGATAGCCATCGCACGTTTGGCACCGGTGTTATCGGCTACGTCAAGTCTAGAGCGAAGTTGCAGCATGATTTTATGGGGTCAGGCAGTATCTGCCACCGTGTCTCGATTCTTTTCAAGCACCTGAACAAGCACCCAGCGCTTCGTCCGCGACATCGGTCGTGTTTCACGAATCATCACAGTGTCGCCCGAGTTCGCTTCTTCCTTTTCGTCATGAGCGTAAAACTTTTTGTAGCTCGTCACGATCTTACGAAAACGTGGGTGTGGGAACCGGCGTTTGATTTTTACCACGATGGTCTTCGCCATCTTGGTGGAAACGACCTCACCGGTTCGCTCCTTGATGTTCTTACTGATTGTCTGCTCGTCGGCCATGTCTTTAAAAGGGTTACTTAATGCGCAATTGGCTCATTCGCGTCTCAATGCGCGCGATACCTTTCCGCAACGTGCGGATGCGGGAGGTTTTCTCCAACTGAGCGCTGACCTGTTGTAACTTAAGGTTGAACAGTTCCAGGCGCATGTCCCGGCCTTTCGCGGCCAGTTCGGTCACGGTCATGTCTTTTAATTCTTCAATCTTCATACCGATTCTCAATCTTATGCGTGAGCGTGCCGGGCGATAAATTTGGTTCTAATCGGCAGTTTATTAGCTGCCAATCGCATCGCTTCCCGAGCAATTGTCTCGGTCACACCATCCAGTTCAAACATGACCGTTGCCGGTTTCACAACCGCAACCCAGGACTCAATAGCGCCCTTGCCGCCACCTTGACGAACTTCGAGCGGCTTTTTGGAAAAGCTTTTATGCGGAAATACCCGAATCCATAGTTTGCCACGCCGTTTCATATGGCGGGTAATTGCAACCCGAGCTGCCTCGATTGTCTTGGTGTCCAACCAACAACGCTCCAGCGCCTGTAAACCGTACTCACCGAAATCCACCGAATTATCCCGACTGGCAATGCCCTTGCGGCTACCTCGGTGCATTTTGCGGTACTTAACTCTGGCTGGCATTAACGGCATAAAATCAGTCCTTCAATCAAATTAGTTAATAATGGTGGTCGCGACGGGGCTTCGGTCCTTGCTCGGAACCGGTGCTTCCTTACAAATCCAGCACTTGACACCAAGTAAACCGTAGAGCGTTTTAGCTTCTGCAAATCCGTATTGCACATCAGCCCGCAATGTATGCAAGGGAACACTGCCCTCCAGATATTGCTCAACCCGACTAAGCTCTGATCCACCCAATCTGCCGGCACAGCGAATGCGTATGCCTTGCACGCCATTGATTCCCATCGCCGTTTGCACAGCTTTTTTCATCGCACGACGAAACGCGACTCGGCGCTCAAGTTGTACACAGACGTTCTCCGCGACCAATTGCGGGTCGCTCTCGGGACTCTTAATCTCCAAGATGTCCACATAAACTTCCTTGCCCGTCATTTGGCTCAACTCTTCCTTGATACGATCAATTTCGGAGCCCTTACGCCCGATGACCACGCCTGGTCGGGCGGTGTGGATGGTAATCCGACATCGATTTGTTGCCCGCTCGATGACGATTTTCGGCACGGAGGCCGATTCCAATTTCCTGCGGAGTAGATCTCGGATTTTGTAATCCTCGGCCAGTAAGGCTGAAAAATCAGCCTTGGAGGCATACCACTTCGAACGCCAGTCTTTGTTGACGGCGAGTCGGAAACCCGTTGGATTTGTCTTCTGACCCATAGTGTTTTAATCGCTCAAAACTATCTTGATGTGGCAACTGCGCTTGAGAATCGGACCGGCTGAACCGCGTGCTTTCGGCACAAAGCGTTTCATTACACCGGCCGTCTGCGCCACCGCGAGGGCGACGCGCAGATTTTCGCGTCGTAACCCGTTATTGTTCTCGGCGTTCGCAATCGCCGACTTCAGCGTCTTAGCGATTGCACGCGCTGATTTACGCGAAATGAACTGCAGCTTGGCCTCGGCCTCGACCGCCGGCAGTCCCTGAATCTGCCGGGCCACTTCGCGCACTTTCTGCGCCGACATCCGGAAGTTTTTATAAATTGCCTGAATTTCCATTGGATTACTTGGTTGCCTTGGCGGTATGCGAACCGTGTCCCTTAAATATCCGGGTAGGCGAGAATTCACCCAATTTGTGTCCGACCATGTTTTCAGTCACGAACACAGGTGCAAATATTTTGCCATTATGAACATTGAAATTCAAACCGACAAACTCGGGCGTGATCGTCGAACGCCGCGACCAAGTCTTGATGGGCAAGCGGGAATTTGCCTCTTTCGCCTTCAGGATCTTTTTCATCAGGTGCCCATCTACAAACGGACCTTTTTTAATTGAACGCCCCATAATCTATTTCTTCGGTTTGAATGGCTTGCCGTCACGACGGGCCATAATAAATTTATCAGAATACTTCCGCCGGCTGCGCGTCTTGAAACCCTTCGTGAGAACACCCCACGGTGTGACCGGATGTCCACCACCGCTCGTACGGCCATTTCCTCCGCCCATTGGATGGTCCACCGGGTTTTTCGCAACCGCACGCGAGAGCGGTTGCCGACCGCGATGTCGCGAACGACCCGCTTTTCCGAGCACGATTTTTTCATGGTCCGGATTACTCACCTCTCCGATGGTTGCCAGGCAGTTTTCGTTGATCTTTCGAATTTCACCGGAGGGGAGTTTTACCTGGGCATATCCATCGTCCACCGCCATCAATGTTGCCGATGTGCCGGCCGACCGGACAATCTGGCCACCTCGACCGACGTGGATTTCAATATTGTGGATTACGGTGCTCACTGGAACCTCTTTCAATGGCAGACAATTCCCCAACTTTGCAGCCGAACCCGGTCCGCTTACCACTTTGTCTCCAGTCTTAAGTCCGAGCGGCGCCAGGATGTAACGTTTTTCACCGTCCGCATACTCAACCAGCGCAATGCGTGCCGAACGAATGGGATCGTATTCGATACTGGCCACGTTCGCAAAAATACCTGGCTTGTCTCGCCTGAAATCGATTTTTCGAATTCTTTGTTTATGTCCACCACCTATGCCACGAGATGTAATACGCCCGTATGAATTTCGACCACCGGTCTTTTTGCGAGTTGTAAGCAGCGACTTCTCGGGCTTTCGCCTGGTGATGTCGCTGAAGTCCGCCACCGTAATATATCGGCGAGACGGCGTAAATGGTTTGAAAGTCTTAATCGGCATGGCTTCGTTAGGTCAGGCTGATTTTGTCGCCTTTTTTCAGTGTCACAATCGCCTTCTTCCAGTTTTCATTGCGACCCTGATGTTTAGTGCGTTTGCGGCGTTTCTTGCCATCGACACGCATCGTATTCACGGCAAGAACTTTCACCTTGAATAGTTCCTCTACAGCCTGACGAATCTGCATTTTGTTGGCTCGCCGATCAGCAACCAGCGTGTACTGGTTGAGTGGTTCCATCGGGCGATCTTCGCCCTTGGCCACACTGCTTCCCTTCACCGGCTTAGGCTTGTCGCCCAAAAGGGTCGCCTTCTCCGTGATGCGAACTGTTTTAATTATGTCAAACGCGTTCATCAAATCCTAATTCTTCGTCAAGCGCTGCCCGACGGCTTCCAGTGCACTGCGGGTAAACACCAGTTTATCGGGCTTTAACACCTGATAGGTATTCAAGTCTCCACCCGTGATTAATTCAACATCCTGCACATTACGAGACGCTAACGTCAGGTTTTCATTCCGTTCCGTTACCACAAGGATAGAACCGTAAACCTTGATCGCGTCCAACACCGCGAGAAATTCCTTCGTTCTGGAACTCTCCATACGAAAGTCGTCAACGACAACCACGTCGCCAGCTTTCAATCGCTCACTCAATGCTTTTCGCAACGCCAGACGCCGAGTCGGTTTATTGACTTTCTTCGTAAAATCGCGCGGACGCGGGCCATGTGCGACTCCACCACCAACCCAGATTGGCGAGGCCGTGGAACCAGCGCGAGCTCGTCCAGTTCCCTTCTGGCGCCAGGGTTTCTTTTTACTTGCCGCTACTTCACCACGAGTCTTTGCACAGGCCGTTCCGCTTCTCTGTGCTGCAGAATATGCCACCACCGTGTCATGAACTGCCTGCTCTCCCTTCTCATCTTCGATGATTGGGAAAGCGACTTCCACTTCACCCTGGGCACTTCCCTTTATGTCCACTATTGAAATCTTCATGCCTCAGCCTGGTTTTTCTTTTCTGCGACCTTTTTCGGACGCTTCTTCGCTTCACGGATCACGACGTAATCTCCCGCTGCACCTGGTATCGACCCCCGG
>CALBIE010000140.1 GCA_937893495.1 uncultured Verrucomicrobiales bacterium
GATTTTTAAAATTGTCATTAATGATTATTAACATATTCTCCGAGCATGCCTCGCCCGAAACTCGTTGATTATCGAAAGCAGCAGATTCTCGATGCGTTTGCTCGAAGCATCGTTCAACACGGAATTGGTGGCACGACCCTTGAGAAAATCGCCGAATCGGCAGGTATGCGTCGGAGCATTCTCCGCCACTACGTGGGAAATCGTGGGGACCTGATCGAGGAAATGGCAAATCGGATTCTGGATAGGTTTGACCGAAGGATTGACGAGTTGAAGTCCATTGAAACGGGCAGCAATCCGGTCGAAGAGTTGCTCGAATGGCTCATCCCGGTGGAAAGTGCCCAATCGCAGGAGGAATTCACGATCTTCGACGCTCTGGTCAGCGAGGCCGGGCGACACCCGAATCTGGATCGGTTGATTCGGCGGCATCTTGAGCGGATGCTGGACGGAATGACCCGGACAATCGCCGAAGTATTTGCTGGAGCCACCAACGGGCAATGCCGCGACGCAGCCGTCAGTCTGGCAGCACTATCCTACGCGTTTCACCAATGGACCCCATTGCAGTTGAATCAGGATGACTCACTCCGCCGAACCGCCGAATCGATTCTGGCTTCACTTGCGGCACCCCGCAAACCGCGCCTTCGGCCGGTTGTCGCCAAACGCGAGGAATCCGAGCCTCCGAGAGCCTTTCAGGAAGAATCCGAGATTGGAATCAATGACTGAAGGTGGGCTTCTCGGAATCCGGCGATTAAGCCGACAAAAAGTAGCCCGGGTAACGACGGTCACTTATCTTCTGGAAAAATTTTAGATCAGGGCCTCGTTACCTCGGCTGCTACGTCATGATCTGTCATTTTAGCGGGACGGCATGCGGCGGTTGGCCGCTGGCGGAAACTATTTCAGCAGATGCTTCTTCATGAACTCCAGCGCCAGTTCATTGGCCTGGTTCACGTCGCCTCGATCCGCCCCGGACAAACCGTGTTCGCCATTCTTGATCGAGAAAAACTGATGCGGAACGCCGTGCCGCTTGAACTCACGTGCCATCATCGACGATTGGTCGTGCGGCACGTCGGTGTCCCTGGTTCCGTGAATCATCACGGTGGGCGGATAGTCGGGCGTCACGTTCTTTACCGGCATGTATGGATTGAACTTCTCCGCTTCGGTGACGGGATCCCATCCGGAAACCAGTTTTGGCCAAAGTCCGGTCTGGCGGCAGTAGATGTAAAACAAGCCGCCATTTCCTTTCCGCTCCTGCGAATCGGCCACGGCCGGGCCTTTCACCTGCTCAAAAGCCTCCTCTCGATCTACTTTGCGCTGGTTGTGCCGTGGATGCGGACTGGGCTTGCTGTACCATTCGCCCACGAGATCACCGTAACCCCAGAACGCCAGAAGAACCTGTGGACGCGGTTTTACCCGATGACCGGTAGCCAGCGTCAGGTATCCTCCCGCCGAGCCGCCCGTAACCGCTATCCGATTCGGGTCGGCGCCGAACAGTTTCGGTCCCCTGGCGCGGAGCCACTTAAACGCGTCCTCCACGTCCTCGATTATCAGCGGAAGTTTTGTCTCTGGAGCAAGCCGGTAATCGAATGACACCAGCACACAATTGTTTGAGAAAGCGAAGTTACGGACCACTCCACTCATTCCACGTCGATTGCCGTTTATCAACGCTCCACCGTGCAGCCAGACGACGACCGGACGGGTTTTCGAGTCGGCATAACGATAGACCTCTGCCTTGATTTCCAGATCACCGACCTTCTTGTAGGTGAAGGTCGTCCGCTTTGGCAGGTCGGCTGCATTCAGGGAAATGCCGGTTGATGAGAACACGACGAAGAGCAGAGTTTTGAAAAACGGATAGGTTTGAGTCATGGTAATGCCTTTGGTGAGACTTGCTCCACTTGAAACAATAATCCGGGGAAGTCAAGCCCTTCACCTGACCTTCGGAACTCCTGGTTGTTCAGGCCTGTCCATGTATTCGCGAATAACTTCGAACGCGGAATCTTCGGTAAGTCGAAATCCACCGGCATCAAAAGGAGCGAGAAGTTTTGGGTCGTTTCCCACGTCCACCAAAGCGGCTCCCAGACGGTAGCGCAAGCGCTTGCCAATGTCCGACCGGGAAGCAATCACATCGTCCGGATACAGTGGCGAAAGCCAAAGCTCCTTCAATCCGGCACGAAGACCTTCTGCGTCTATCTCCCCGAGTTCGCGAATGGGTATCAACGCCGCCTCTATTCGTCTTTCGCGATTCTTTTGCGCCGGCGCCTTGAGCGAATCGATCAACACCTTGAAATTCGCGAGCTTGAGAGCTCGATTCTTTTCCTTGAGTTCCTGAAGCAACTGCCAGTTCTCGTCCGTCAGCAGTGATTGATAAAACCGACCTCTGATGCCCGCCATTGCGACATAACCGATTCGCGCGTCAGAGCGCAGGACATCCTGTTCATTTTCGAAGGTGGAGTCCGGGCGGACCACCAAAGCAGTCTGCAACCCGTACTGACCATCCTTTTCCAATACTGCCGCAACGGAGATCGCTTTCATTTGATCGGCGAGGATCACGAAAGACTCCGCTGTCATCCATGCGAACTCAGCCTTTCCTTCACGGAGCAGGAGGCCCGACTGCGCCTTCGAAGCATTCGGCAGCAGGCGAACCTTGAGCTTCATTTTTTCGGACAAAAACTTTTCAAAAAGAGAAAATCCCGGATGTTTCTTGAACGGGACAGCGATGCGGATTTGTTTCAATTTAGCCGCTTCTTCCGGCGGTGAAACGAGAACCTGCGCGAATCCACTTACTCCCTTGGCCAAAAAGAGAACTACCGTCAGTGAAAAAATTAAGATTTTGAAATAACGCCGTGCCATCAAGGTTGGTTGAATGGACTTTTTGACCGGTTAACTAATTCGGTATTTTGCGTCTCCATCAGGAGCTCACCCGATGCTGTCCGCGTTCCGAATCCAGGCCGATCCTTCTGCGACGGTCCATTGAAACTTCCGCGCATGCTCGCGAATGAGAAACGGCAATTCTTTCAGCGTCACGAGTTCGAAATGAGGATTGAGGATCTCCCGGAGACGGTCGATCGTGCGAACGGGAGCGCCGTCACGATTGAATCCCCCGAGCCAGTTTTCGCGCGGCGTATATTCCTCCAGCCATGTGCAGGGAGTTGTGATGAGCAATTGCCCGCCGGGCTTGACGAGCCCGGCCATGCGGGACAGGCAGGATTGTGGGTCCGATAATCGACACAACAGGTTGGCCATCAACACGACGTCGAACTGCCCGAGATCGTCCCGCAGATTCATCGCATCACCTTGCTCAAAGGCAACCCGTTCACGTTCGATCTCATCGGGAACAAAGGCTGTCGCGTCGTCGCACAAGTCTCCTTCGAGGACGTAAGTGTAATCCCGGCTCCCGGTTGCCTTCAGCTCAGTTGCTGTAATGATAAATTGTTCCGAATAGTCGATTCCGATTACTTTATCGCAATGACGAGCCAGTTCGAATGTTGAGCGGCCGACCGCACAGCCAAGATCCAGGGCACTCGCGGCAGTTGAAAGTTTCGAGAGATTCAGCAACTCACTGACGCATCGAGCCGGATAGTTCAATCCCCCCTTGGGTCCAAAACTCCACGGCAATAGTTGGTCCGGCTCGCCAAAATGAAAGAGCAGGTATTCGGATACTGCACGATCGGTTTCGTAGAACGGAGTCATCATTCGCGGCGCGGCCGTCCCGTAGGCATCGGGGCCTGGGATTGAAAAAGGAGCGTTATCACTTTGATCATCGTTTGCGAAATATCGGCCTTCGAAATAAAAGAAACGGCATAGTCGCCTGGGTCGCGGGAACATGTTCGCCAGGCCAATCCTCGCCCTATGCAGGCTGGAAGCCTGCGCTACGACGGCTCTGCCAGTGCATCATTCAGATACGCCGTCGTCTGATAATTCTCCAACACGACCGTCGTCTTTCCGTCACGAATCATACGCACTTGCGGGATGTTGATCTCGGGCGTTTTGAATGGCGCAAAAAGGATATCGTCGTGCGTGGCGTTCAATTTCTTCGCAAACTTGTCCGGCGTGAGACTGCCCCCCAGATGGTCACTGCGTCCGGTTGCGACGTGGATTGTGCCGCGGATTTTTTCATCCTGAATATCGCGCCCGCTGACTGGCAATTCCTGTGTTCCAAAACCCAGTTCACCCAGTTCACCAGTCACCGGGTCATCCGCCAATTTCGCATTGTGGGCATCAATGACGCCTTGATTGCCCCTGAGCAATTGCGCTTTTTGAATCCGCCCCTCGGAGACCTCCATCATTCCGAGTGTCCCGTCCTCATACCTCATGGGGAACTGTCCCTCGGCACCGACCGGAACGAAGTAAACCTCACCGGCTGGCAGATTCGCAACATCCGGTTGGTCGGGGGGACAAAGCCCGTGACTTTTCTGCGCCTCCTGTTGCCCGCACAGCAGACGAAGCGTCACGCTTCTGCCTTCCACCTGATAATCGATCTGGAATTCATCCGCCCGGGTGAGTGCTCCGCGAATTTTTTCGGCTTCCTTACTGACTTCGTGATAGTCCACCGCCAGTCCGCTGCTCAAAATGATTTCATTCAACCCGTGCAGCGTCGCACCTCGAAAACCAAATTGTTTCGCGCAAGCGGTCAGGGGCGCGGTCGCGGAAAAAGTCGAAATGCACAAGATGATGTCATATTTCGGATAGACGTCTTGGGCCAGGCTGATGGCATTGCCATTCGCGTCGAAAGCCTCGTCCGGCAAATCCAGGTTGCTTCCGCCGGTCGCGAGGTAGGCAAACATCTCGCCCCCAGTCATACCCAGTTCCGCCAGCGCGCCGTTCTGAAACGCTTGATAGAAACTCTCGTGGCCATGTCGCTGTATCGAACAGGCGGGATCTTTAAGAAAGGCGAAGTCCTTGATCCTCTTCGGATCTTCAAGATCGATCAAAATGCACAGGCGTTTGCCCTCGACCGGTTCAAAAACGGTCGTCATCAGGCGCTTCAGGTCGAATGGGGGAAATTGTTTTTCCATTACTCGTAACAACTAAAATCTCCCGCGGAACATAGCGAACAAATTGCGGGAGGCAAACCGCGAATCACCGGAATTTTCGTTTCACCTGCGAGCGGGGACAAACATCGGGATTTTCCTGCGAAACTGAGTTGGCCTCGACAGCGGTCGCGCAAACATCTCCGCAAATAGGTCAAAGGCCGTGCCAAAAACGTAGTATGTTTCGAGCCCACTCCAATTGTTCAGTTATGATCCTGAGCCTCCGATCAGGACGCGCGTCCAGGGTGTCAACTGCCGACTCAGCGCCTGACCCGGCTTCCACGAAGTCTTGCGCATTGGTGTGACAGAAGGGTTTGATCATTTGCCATCGAGGTGCTTCAGCAGGAACGACTCGGGCGTTGATATTGATGCGTCCGCAGTCTTTTCGATGCGCAGGATACACGTGACCCCAACGACATCGGTTTTCTCCTTCAGCTTCATGCCGAATAGTGCGTGATGAATTGCGCTGCCGGCTGACGCAGCAGGAAGCGGATCGATTTTCGGATTCGAGATCAATACGGGTGGATCGCCGGCGCTGACGTGCGTAATAGGAGAAAATTCGCGCAGCACCTTCACCCATTCGGGTTTCGGATTTTTCAAATCCTGGAGCTTCTTCGCGCCGACCGACCGCGCGATCATCGCGTGATTCAAGACCTGATCGCCGATCCATGAGGTAATGATCGCCGGTTCGAGGCTGGTCTGCGGCGAAAGACCGACGGCGACACGCAGTCGGGTTGACATTCTGGCAATCGGATCGGCGCTGTCTTCGTCCGCGAGGTCATCGTGATAGGCGAGCCACAATGTGGATGTGGCACCCGCTGAGATTCCGTACGCGCCGAAGCGTAGCGGATCAAGATTCCAATCGTCGGCCTTGCCGCGAAGAAATTGCACCGCGCGCGCCGCGTCATGCACCGGCGCCGGAAGCAGCGTCATGCGGGTGAAGCGATAGTTGATTGACGCGACGGAAACGCCGCGCTTCAGCATGGTATCGAGCAGTTTCGGGGGCATATCGGTCTTGTCACCGCCATGCCAGCCGCCGCCGTGAATGAAGATGAGCAACGGGGCTGGTGCCTCCGATTTCGCCTGCCAGAAATCTAGGACGTGACGCTCATGTTCGCCGTAACTGACGTTCGCAAATGTGGCGTTTGGTTTGGTCGTTTTGGTACTCTGAGCGGTCGCAGATGTGATTAACGCGGCCAGCGCGATCGTTATAATAAACGGATTGTTCATGACAATGCGGACTCAGGTATCCAATGAGGAAGTTCGGAGGTCAGGTTATCGAGACAATATTAAAACGATCCATTCTGATCGAGGCGCAGCGCGGTAGCAGGTGGCTGTCATTGGAACTGCGGGAGCCATCTGCATTATTTCACGGTAATCGCGAACACCTCAGCGTTGTCGAGATGAAGGTGGAGCATGTATTTGCCCGGAGGTAAATCGCTCGGTGAGAGTCCTTTCCACGAGACTTTATGACGAAGCGAGTCACCGCGAAGGATTCTTGCATGGGCGCGGGTGAAGTTGCGAATCCGATAGCCATCTTCATTCAGCACTTCCACCCGAACTGTTCCGTCCCTTGCTTCAGCGTTCAATGTGATCTCGGTGCGGCCGGTCAGGTCGATCGGCTTCATGGTG
>CALBIE010000141.1 GCA_937893495.1 uncultured Verrucomicrobiales bacterium
CCATCTTCGATAAAACTGACTTCGCCGGCAGTGACAAAGTTTTTCGGATCAAACTGGGCCAGCTCGGTGGCGTTTTCGGTAATCAGACCGATTCGTATCGGAGTAGCGTCGGACGGGGAGCACGAAAGCATGATGATGCGCGTGCTCCAGCGCGGGCTGGACGGTCGTCCGAGTTCAAGCCGACACAGGTCGATGACCGGTACCATCGTGCCGTGGTAGTTGAACTCCCCGGCCACTTCTGCCGGAGCGCCCGCCAGCGCGGTCAGGTCCACCATCGCAATCACTTCCTCAATCACCTGCGAAGAGATGGCGTAGCGGTCGGCTCCAAGATGGAAAACGAGGCAGTTCATCGCCGCCGGAATCAACCGGCAAAAAAAGGGCATCCTTTCAAATGGCAGATATCATGCATGGGACTCTGGTTTTATCGGGAGTGCTAACGTGGCAGCTTGAACCGGGCGACACCGTCGCGCAGGCCATACGCCGCGTTCTTGAGTTGTTCGATGGCTTCATTGGATTGTTCAAGCGATCGCGCCGTCTGCTGAACGGTCCGGCTCAACTGCGAGAGGGAATCACTGATTTGCTGCCCGCCGCTGGCTTGTGACTGCATGCCCTGGTTGACGAGTTCGAAGCGCGGTGGCAGCGCCTGTACCTGGTTGATGATCTGATCGAGCTGGGTGCTGATCTGCTGCACGTCGCGCACACCCTGCTTGACCTGATCGGAAAATCGGTTCATGGCCACGACGCCGGTGGTCACCGCGTCCTGCATGTCGTTGACCATCTGTTCGATATCGTACGTCGCCACGGCAGTCTGATCAGCCAAACGGCGGATCTCAGTTGCCACGACGGAAAATCCGCGTCCGTATTCGCCGGCCTTTTCCGCCTCGATGGCGGCGTTCAGCGAGAGCAGATTAGTGCGGTCGGCAATTTTCGTGATGGTGGTGATGACCTGATTGATGTTCGTTGCCTTCTGGTTCAAAACGTCGAGCTTGGTGTGGACGAGTGAAACCGCGTCGGTGATCTGGTCCATCGTGCCGCGCATGCGGCTGAGTCCCTCCTTGCCTTTGCCGGCGAGACCCGTGGTTTCCTCCGCCACCGAGAACGCATCATTCATCATCGTCAGCAACTCGCGCGAAGTGCTGGAGATTTCGTTGGCGGTGTTGCCGATGTTGGTGGTGGTTCCGGCAATTTCCTGCGCCGCGGTCTGTTGTTCCTTGCCGGTGACGGAAATCTGATTAATCGAGGTGTTGACCTGTAAACCGGATTTCTGCACCTGCGAGACAATGCTGGTGAGGCTGAAGATCATCCCGTTGAAGGAACTGACCAGCACGCCGATTTCGTCCCGGCGATTCTCGAACGGGATATTGACCGAGAGGTTGCCGCTGGCGACTCGATCAGCGACCGCGACGAGTTGCTCCAGCGGATTGGTGATGTCACGGATAATAAACCACGCGATTAACCCGGCAATGCCCATGCCGGCGACTGCGAGCAGCAGTGTCTTGATCATATCCCATCGGAATCCAGTGATATCTTCCTGCAGCAGATCGACGAGGGCTGTTGCGGTGCGATCCTGCAGGTTGAAGACCCCGTCAATCGTCAGGGTCAGTGCCCCATAAAGATCGGTGGCGCTCAGATCGGTATTTTTCGCTTTTGTAAAAGCGTGGAGCAGTTCGAGACTGGCGCGTCCCGATTCCTCGACGCTGGCGCGAACCTTGTCGAGACGTGGTTGCAGCTTCGGGTTCAGCTCGATTGCCTGCTTCAGTGACGAGGAAAGCGAGGCGTCGGTGGTGCCGAGCAGTCGGTCGAGTTGCGTGTTGATTTGATCGAGAATCTTCCATTCGTTCTCAGGAGTTCCGCTTTTTTGTACAATGATGGCACTGGCGGCGGCCCGCGCGCGCGAAAGCAATTCGACCGTTTCCGTGCCTTTAAACTGAAGGGCCTCCATCAGATAATAATGATCGCGGTCGATATCCTGGTTGAGACCTGATGCGTCGCCAATGAAATGGACCATCGAGATGAGCTTACCGAGGGCGTCCGTGTGATTCTGGTAGGCCGCGGCCGGAGATTCCGATGAAAGTAACGCCTGGCGGCAGACCAGTTCCGTCGTCCGCCACCGACCGGAGATGGAGAGTGCCTCGTCGGCAACGTTCGCCGCTGCCGCCGCGTTTTTCAGGGCATCTTCCACGTCTTGCTGCTTCTGCGACAGGCTGTTCTTGAAGAACGGCTCACTTCCCGCCGCTGCCGCCGTCAGATCCCGGTGATGTTGAAGATGTTGAATGAGTTTCAGAATCGGCCGGTAGAGTTCGATTCCGGCGATTTCCATACGGGCAGTCCCGAGCTGGCTCTTTGCGTTGTTGGCAATCAGCTTGCCGGTCACGATGGCGAACGGGATGGCGAAGACCACTCCGAGGATTCCCAGTTTCTGCCAGACTTTAAGATTTTTCATACTCTGGTTCCGCCGCTGCTGTCATTCTCGATTACAACGTCAACTTGAATCTACCCAGGTGGCGATCCAGTTCCGCCGCCGCTCGATCCATCTGGTCGGCCAGCGTGCTCGCCGTGCGCAATGAGTCAGTCGTCCTGCCCAGGATCTTGGTCAGGCGTTGAAGTGTCTGTGTCTGTTGCCGGGCGCTTTCCGCCTGATTATGCGCGCTATGATCGATGGCCTCAACCTGCGCCGGCAGGGTTTGCACCTGTCGATGAATTTCATCCAATCGGTGGCCAAGGTTTTCTACCGTGCCGACGCCGGACCGCACCTGCTGATCGAATTGTTCGGTGTTGATCACGCCCGAGGATACCGCCCGATGAATCTCGCGCACGACTTGTTCGATATCTTCCGCGGAAATCGCGGTCTGGTCGGCCAGTCGCTGAATCTCCGCCGCCACGACCGCGAATCCTCGGCCATAGTTTCCGGCCTTCTCCGCCTCGATGGCGGCGTTCAAGGCCAGTAGATTCGTCTGGTCGGCAACTTTGCCCATGGTCACGACGACCTGATTGATATTCTCGGTTTTCTCGTTGAGCACCTCAAGTCGGCCGTTGATCGTGGCAGCCGATTCCTGAATGGCTTTCATGGTTCGACCCAGCTCCCCGACGGTGGCACCTAAAGCCGCCGACAGGTCGGTGGTGGCGTCGGAAATCTGGGCAATCGTGCTGATGGTTCGTCCCGTTTCATTCGCGTTGGACAGAATGACGCGGGCGGATTCCTGCAGGCGCGTGGAATCCGTATCGACCTCGGCGGCGGAGTCTTCCTGGCGCCGACTCAAACCGACGACGGTGCGGGCCGTCGAATTGACCTGACCGGCGGACTGATGCAGTTGGCCCATCAAGACCGCGAGATCGCGGGTCATTTTGTTCAGAGCCGCCGCCAGCTCTGAAAATTCGTCGTGGCGTTTCAAAGTAATCGTCACCGACAAATCGCCGCGCCCGATTCGGCCGATACTGTCCTTGAGTTGCTCCAGCGGCGGTCGGATTGAAACAAAGATGTGGCGCGCAATGACGATCGGCCAAATGGCGAGGATGATGATCAGAATGACAAATCCCCCTTCCGCCGAGGCCAACGCCGCGTTGGGTGCCGTTCGCAGGGAACCCGCGTGGTCTTCGAGATTCTCGATGTTTTGAGACAGGTTCTCGCGGGCTGGAAGGTAAAGGTTGACGAGGGCCGAGCGTGCCGCGGTGGAATCGGTTGCTGCCAGATCGATAAGTCGATTCTCCAACGGTGCCAGACTGCTGGAGTGGTAGTCAGAAATGGATTCGATGGCCGGAATGATTTCGCTTTCGTGCCGAAGGCTGTGGCGAGCTTCCTCGACCGCCCGCAGGAATTCTTCACTGGCTGCGCGAAAGTCCTGCCTTGCGGCGGTTTCGCTGCTCTGCAGCACAATCTTTTCCACGGCCATCGCGCGTTTCTCGACGGCGTCTTGAATGCGGTCGGTGATATGGAGGATGATGTTTTCACGCTGCGCGAACTGGTAACTATTGCGCTCGCGCTCGGCGCCGATCCAGTAACCGAGATAGACCGCCGCGACGAATAGCGCACCGAAGACACCGAGGCCCAGATTAAACCTCCAGGTGATGGGCCAGTTCTTCATTCAGGATGGGCGCAAACGCGTCGTGTCAAGGTCTCGGTTTGATTCGTTGCGCCGGCGAAACCGTCCGCTGGAGCATGTGCTCGCGAGGGTAAAGCATGCCACGGTTGAAACAAGTTCATATTGCCGTGAGTCAACACGCACGGTGGTTGGGTATGACCACGAACCCCCGATCGGGCGACCCGGCCTGCAAGCTGTAGGCCCGGTGCCCTCACCGGGCGTCACGCGGAGCACGGGATTCACAGTCGGTTGATTCCCAAGCTCACGCGACGTTGCATGGACGATTCAGAACTCCCTCTCCTCCGTCCCGACGAAGAAAGGAACACGGGTAGGGCTGCGCTGCCGCGCAGCCCAAATGATGAAGGTGGTGCAGCGGCGCCGCCCTACCGCCTTCGGGCTCCCTCTATGACCCGGGTGAGCCGAGGTAACGAGGCCCTGACATCTCTTGCCCGTTACAGAATGAGCCTCCTTGCATCGGCTGCTACGAGGTTCATGGGGAGGGAGCACTGGAATCGGTTGATGGGGTTGCGAAGGTCATCCCAAACCTCCGGTCCGAAATTGGAATCAGCTTGAGATGCGCCCGATGAAGGCGTATTCAGCGGAGGTGCATTCAACGGGGAAAACC
>CALBIE010000142.1 GCA_937893495.1 uncultured Verrucomicrobiales bacterium
CGCCTGCAACTCGTCAAATGGCTTGCGAATCCGGACAACGCCCTGCTGGATCGCGTGATGGTCAACCGCATCTGGCATAACCTGTTTGGCCGCGGAATTGTTGCGTCCGTGGACAATTTCGGCCGGCTTGGCACACCGCCGACCCATCCGGAGTTGCTCGACTATCTCGCTACCGAATTTCGTGCCAGCGGTGGATCCGTTAAGAACCTGATTCGGCGAATCGTGTTGAGTCGAACCTATCGATTAAGCGCCGATGCCTCGCGTTCCCTTGAAGAGGCCGATCCGGAAAACAAGATGTTTGGTCGGCAGAATCGACGGCGTCTGACCGCTGAGGAAATCCGCGACAGCGTACTGTATCTTGCGGATCGACTGAACCCCGATTCGGGCGCGGCAACGGCGGGCAAGTATGGAGTTGATCTCGACAAGCCGATGAGCTTCGCCAAAGAAACGCTGCGGACGGTGTATCTCCCGATTGCGCGAAACAACCTGGTCGCGGAGTTGGAACTGTTTGACGCGGCCAATCCGGATTTTGTCAGCGGCAGTCGGTCAATTACCACCGTTCCGACCCAGGCCCTTTACCTTCTGAACAACAACTTCTTCCTGACGCAGGCTAAAGAAATTGGTAAAAGGTCCCTTTCGGCAAAAGATGCGAGCGATCGAATTTCTCGTTTGTATCAGGAAATACTTAATCGCACGCCTTCGTATATTGAAATTCAACGCGCCCTTGATTTCGTGAAGGAACTGGAGACTGACTCGAAGATCGATCGGGAGGAGGCTTTTGGGCACCTCGCGCACTTGCTGCTCGTTTCGACCGAGTTCCTGTTTTTGAATTGATGCTGTAATGAATCCGATCACCACGGCTTGTAATAATTTCGACCCGCCCGCGATTTCCCGTCGGGCTGCGCTTCAACGCGCCGCTTGCGGATTTGGAGCGTTCGCCTTTTCCGGCATGGCGTCAGCCGCCGCGTCGGAGCCAGCCCACCACGCGGCGCGAGCGAAACGAGTCATTTTTCTGTTCATGCATGGCGGCCCGTCGCACGTGGACACGTTTGATTACAAAAGCGAGTTGCAGAAACGCAATGGCGAGCGATTGCCATTTGCGCCGGCCAAGAATCTTGATCCCACCGCCACCAATCAGGCCAGGCTGCTGGGTTCGCCATGGAAGTTTTCCCGACACGGACAATCCGGTCTCTGGTGCAGTGAATTGTTTCCGCATCTCGCCCGGCGCATGGACGACCTTTGTGTGATTCGCTCGATGCAAAGCAAAGGGCAATCGCACGGTCAGGCCGTCTGTATGTTGCACACCGGCACGGACAATTTTGTGCGCCCATCCGTCGGTGCCTGGGTCAGTTACGGGCTCGGTAAAGAAAACGAGAATCTCCCTGCGTTTGTCAGCATCAGCCCTTCCGCTTCGCACGGCGGTCCTCGAAACTATGGGGCGGCTTTTCTGCCGGCCGCTCATCAGGCCACCGCCATTGGCAGCAATGGCAAGCTGGATGAAAAGGCCACTTTTCGGTTTCTCAATTCCAGTTCGAAAACCTCCGTGCAATCGCGCAAACTGGAGTTGTTGAAAGAAATGAATCAGGAGCACTTGAAACGCACGAAGTATGCGCCAGTTGAAGGAATCATCCAATCAATGGAGTTGGCTTTTCGGATGCAAAGCGCCGCGCCGCCGGTCATTGATATTGAACACGAACCGGATCACATCAAGGCGCTTTATGGCATAGGTGAAAAAGCCACCAACAATTACGGTCGCCAGTGCCTGATGGCGCGTCGCTTTGCCGAAGCCGGTGTGCGATATATTCAGGTTAATACGCCAAACGTCTGGGATCAGCATTCCGATCTCAAAGGTGGCCACACGAAGAACAGTCTTGCGGTCGATCAACCGATCGCCGGGCTGCTCACCGATCTCAAACAGCGCGGTATGCTCGACGACACCCTGGTTGTCTGGGTGGTGAGTTTGGTCGAACTCCAATCGTCCAGGGCTCCAATGGTCGCGATCACAATCCCCAGGGTTACACAATGTGGCTGGCCGGCGGGGGAGTGAAACGCGGTATTGCCTGGGGCGAGACCGACGAGTTTGGGTATTACGCTGTAAAGGACAAGGTTCACATGCACGACCTGCACGCGACGATGCTTCACCTGATGGGACTGGATCACTTGCGCCTCACTTACAAATATGCCGGGCGGGATTTTCGTCTGACAGACGTTTATGGCCACGTCGTGAAGGAAATCGTCGCGTAGAAGGCCGTGAAAAAAAAGTCACCTAATCATAGCAGCCGACGTAAGGAGGCTCATTTGTATTTTTTGCGAAAGATCTGCTGATTTTTCGATGAATGTTCCGGAAAAACTGACAGCTGGATTCGCGATTGTAATGCTGTTGCATCTGAGCGCATGCGACGCGGGCAAACCTGCCGCGCCAAAGCTGGCTCCGGAATCCGAACCGCCAATCACAACGACCGAAACCGAAAAGCCTGGCGTATCCATTCCTGCGGGCGGCGAGATGTTGTTTGAAGCGGGCTTTGAAGTGCATCAATTGAACAAGGGGCCGGAAGAACGTAATGCATCGTTTGAACGGGTCAGTGGAGCGGGCACGGGCTTTGAGCACGCTATTCGTGGTCGGGTCATCGAAGTTCCCGAGATGGTCTGGCACGCGCAAATATCAACGCCGGTCAAGAGTGACCTGCCCGACGGCGCGATCGTCCTGCTCTCGTTTTGGGCGCGGACTGTTGAGACCGAGGCCGACAGCGGGATGGGGGAGTTTCTTGTCTATCTGGGCATGCCCGCCACGGATGGTGTCGAGCCCTCCGTCAACCAGCGTGAAAAGGTTGGTCCGCGTTGGAAGCAATTCCTCATCCCGGCCCGGGTGCTGACGGACTACCGGAAAGATCTGACCCACCTGAACCTCGACTTCGGCTCCGGTCGCCAGACGATCGAATTCGCTGGCATTCAACTGCATCGATACGAGGGCAAGGAGATTGGCGATTTGCCGGTGAGCGAATGAGGACGAAGGAGCCGGCCAATTTATCCGCCGGGTTTACGTTCCGCACAACCGGGCGAGTTGAGAAGTCGGTTTAGCGTGGATCGGTTTGGTATTCGTTTTTTATTTGAAATCAACCAGGCGCATCAGCATGTTCTTTAAGAAGGTTGCCAAAATGAAAACTCTCTCAATTGCCATATCCGTCGCCGCGCTCACGCTTCTGTTCAGCTTGACGATTTCTGCACCAGCCGCGCAGCGGCCCAATGTAATTCTCATTTTCATCGATGACATGGGCTATGGTGATGTCGGCTTTAATGGGGCGACCGGCCCCAAAACGCCGAACCTCAATCGCATGGCGGATGAAGGTATGAAGTTCACCGACTTTTATGTCGGTTGCGCCGTCTGCTCCGGCTCAAGAACCAGTTTGATGACGGGTGTCCACTATCAGCGGCTGAGCATGAATGCCGTCCTTTTTCCGAACAGCGATCAAGGTCTGAATCCTGATGAAACGACGATCGCTGAAGTCCTTCGGAGTGTAGATTACAAAACGGCCTGTATCGGCAAGTGGCACCTGGGTCACTTGCCACCGTGCCTGCCCACCATGCAGGGCTTCCAGTCTTACTACGGCATCCCCTACAGCAACGACATGTGGATTGATCCGGCCAACAAACTCGACAAGAACATTCTTCTGCGTGACGGTCTGACGCTTGAGCAGGTTAAAGCCGGGCATAAAATCAAGAACGGCGTCCCCTTGATGCGAAACGATCGCGTCATCGAATACCCGGTCGATCAGACCACCGTCACGAAACGTTACACTGAAGAAGCGATCCGCTTCATAGACGCCAATAAGGATCAGCCCTTCTTTCTCTATCTGCCCCACACGATGGTTCACTTGCCGCTCGCGGTTTCCAAGGCGTTTGAGAACCGCACAGGCAAGCTGATCTGGGATGCCATTGAAGAAGTTGACTGGTCGGTCGGCGAAGTGCTTAAGGCTGTCAAACGGAATGGAATTGACGACAACACGCTGGTCATCTTCACAAGCGACAATGGTGCGGCAGTCGGCTCGTCGCTCCCCTTGCGCGCCAGGAAAGCCAGCGTTTACGACGGGGGCATCCGCGAACCGACTCTGATGCGTTGGCCTGGTAAGATTCCGGCTGGATCTGTCTGCCGTGAAGTCGCCGCGACGATAGATATTCTGCCCACACTGGCCAAACTCACGGGTGCCGATTTGCCGGAGCGCAAGATCGATGGACTCGATATCTGGCCGTTGATGAGTGGCCGGAAAAATGCCAAAAGCCCCCATGATACCTACGTGCTGATGCATGGGCCCGGTACGGTGCGTAGTGGTAAATGGAAGTTCTATCCGTGGCAGGAAGGCAAGGGCCGGCAGCGTAATGCGGAACCGAAAGACGGCCGCAAGCTATCGCTGGATCCGGTTCAGTTATATGACACTGTCGCCGACATCGGTGAGACGACCAATCTGGCGGCGAAATATCCGGAAGTCGTGAAGCGTCTGTATGCGGCCTATGACGCCCATGTAGCGGATATTGAAGCGACGCGGCGCCCCACTGCAAAAATGGTTCGTCGCGAGGGAGCCCCATCGCCCGATAGACCCGGTGGTGCAAAGAAGAAAAAGACGAACAAAAAGAAATCGAAGTAATGCCGGCGGGTCCAGCTCTCAATTGTGGCGCACATGGTTTGGGAGGATAATGACGGACGGGGTTGATTGACTTTCCGAGTACATCTGCTCTTCGCTCGTCAAACTTATCGACTTCGCGATAGATTCAAATGCCCCCCAACGGCGCGTCAATCGAGAGAGATTTCCATCTCTTCTTTAACGCCTGGACATCACCGACAACGCTGTCCGTGTGCATCACGAAGTCGCCGTACATTCCAGCGGCCGCTCTTGCCCTGAAACTCACGGGTCGGCATCCAGGGGGTGTGCGGTGCGGTGAGCGAAAAGAAAAAGAAGAACGGGCTTCCAGGTTTCTGGCTTTCGATGAAGGCCGCGAGTGCGTCCAAATGCGGCGTGGCAATTTTCGATTCCGAATTATAGGCGCGGATATCGCCGTAACCAGGATCGTCCGCCAGGATCAGGACGATGTTTGGAGCAGAATTGGCGCGTGCCCAGCCGCCAGAGGTCAGCATTCCCAGGCTTGAAACCAACAGTAACGCGAAGCGGAATATTCGTAGATTCTTCAGCTGTAAAAGTGGTCCCGTATTGATATCGGAATGTTGGGAAACTTTGTGCAGGATACAACCATCAGTTATCCATACCTGGGATAATGCTGAACGTTACGGTTAGTTTGGGTGCAGTCGGTAGAATTTCGGATTTCCGATTGAACTTGGTTCCGCCGGTCAGCATGTTCTTCGAGAACCTGACGGTCCTATGAAAACGCTCCTTATTACCATTTCTGTCACCGTGCTTGCAGTGTTGGCTTCGGCGGAGACGATCTTTGTGGAAGCAGAAGCCTTCGTCCCTTCTTCGGACGGATGGAGAATCAACATGAACCCGCAAACCCGGGGCGCTTCAAGTGTTGCCGCTCTGAACGGGGCAGGGGGTGACTCTAAATCCAGTGCCGTGACGCAGGTGGAGATTCGGAAGGCCGGAGATTTCCGGATGTGGGTCCGGCACAATTATCACAGTACCCGTCGAGGGCCGTTTCGTCTGGTAATGACACAAGGGGAGCGCGCGGTTGGAGAGAAGACGTTCGATCTGGAAACGCGAGCCGGAATCAAAGATTGGCATTATGTCTGGGATTTTCTGGACGTAAAACTGTCT
>CALBIE010000143.1 GCA_937893495.1 uncultured Verrucomicrobiales bacterium
ATCGCCCGGTTACGAATTGCGCGACTGTGTCGCAGACCAGCCGCAGCAGCTTCGCGAGACTGGACGGCTGGAATTCACCTCATGCCGCAGCGTTTTCCAACGTGCTGCGGCTGGTGCTTCGCACACAGCCGCCGCTCCGGCCCATTTACAATTGGGGGCAGTGTCGAGATGCGCCCCTTCTGACGCAACTCGCTTCATTCGAATTGATGGTTGCGTGTCGCCGGCACAGAATCCGGAAAAAGCAGTTGTGCCCACGAAACACACGAAATGCACGAACAGGGGAGGACCATTGGAAAACGGGGAGCCCACCCTGCCGGTGAGGGTCCCGGGCGGATCGTTCCAGTTCTTTGTTTTGGTGTGTTTCGTGTATTTCGTGGGCCTTCTCAACCGCCGGTTTTAGGTGGAAACAAACCCGCCGGCGAAACGGATTGCCAAACCACCGGAACCGGCTTAAATCAAGGCCATGATCACGGGGAACTTCACCAATGGCGACGGCAGCTTTGGTCTCGGACTGGATCGCACTCCGTCAAAAAGGGAAACTCGTGATCCCCATACCATTCAGGAACACGAGGAGAAAAACGGCCGATCAGATGGTCGAATTGCCATCTTGAAGTGAAGAATCCGAGAAACTATTGATACAATCGTTAGCCGACTTCGCCTATGCATCATGTCGAAGAGAAACTTTATGAGATGGCAGGTGAAGAGCTTGTTACCAAGCGGGTAAATCGGGGCGTATGGGCGAAGGCTTTCGCGACAGCGCAGGGAAACGAAGCCAGAACAAAAGCGACCTACATTGAGTTGCGCGTAGCTCAACTCAGAGAGCAGGTCGCTGTAGAGGCAGCGCGCCGGAACGAAACTGTGGAGCAGGGGCGCAAGCGAGAGGCTACACTAATTCGGGAGCATCTCGGCGGATTGCGTCGCGCACCATATCGTGACGATGATAGCATCCCGAACAGTCATTTTGATAAACACCCGGAGAGTCTCGCGTATCCGGTTTTTGCGTCTATTGTTGCCGATGCGCTCGGTTGCACAGAGACAGAGATCATTATCGCCATACGAAGCCGATATTTTAGAGGTGTACGACATAATGGAGATTGGTATGTTGAGTTGCAACCAGTCGGTTAACCCAGGGGATGCACCGAACTCTGCGATTGCGCCGCGGTTTCATACTGGACGTCACTGGCGCGGAGTCGGTGATCCTTTTCGATCTACACTGAAACGCGATGCCTGAAGCAGTATTCATCGAAACCACGATTCCCAGCTACTATGTGGCGCGCCCGCCGCAGGACATCGTGCAGGCCGCCCGTCAGCGCTTGACCATCGAATGGTGGGACAAGCATCGCTCGAAATATGAATTGCTTTCGTCGCAGATCGTCATTGACGAGATAGCGCAAGGTGAATCCGCCATGGCAGCGAAGCGGCTTCAGATGCTGGCGGATGTGCGGCTGTTGGTGATAAACGACGCGGTTGTCGAGGTTGCCGAGGGGTTGCTCACCGACGGAGTCGTCCCCGCAAAGGCTGCGGATGACGCGTTCCACATCGCGTGTGCCGGGGTTCACCGGGTTGATTTTCTCCTTACTTGGAACTGCCGACACATTGCGAATCCTCACAACCGTGACCGCATTCGGAGGCGCTTTGATGGACACGGCCTTGATTTGCCTGTAATTTGCACGCCGGAAGAGTTTATTGGTGATGACTACACTGCTTGAAAACGAGACGGATTCGATCATCGAACAGGTCCGTCGCCTCAAGGAGGCGAACGCGGAGAAGTATGGTTTTGACGTCCGTGCAATTGCCGCCGCCGCCCGGGCCAATCAGCGCAAGCATCCGGAGCGAATGGTGACGCGTGTCCCGACCAACGCGGGACCGGCGGATGGCGAAGTGCCGCTGACCCGCCCTGTGTCGAAGGCTGATCTGTAATTTCAATCCTCCTCTTCACGCTCAAGCGCCCCGACACGAGTGTCGGGGGCACTCCAAGACGCCGTCGGTCCCGCGCCATGTCGAGCCAACGCGGCCTGAAGGACTGTAAACGATTTGTTTTGCGTCTGGTTTGCATTGTGCGTGAAATTCCGTTCCTGCTTATGAAACGCTATTCCCTTCGATTTCTGTTGATGACTGCAGTGATTGCAGCCGCCTTCGGTTCCAATGCCGCCACGCCGAAGAATCCGGCCCGCCCGAACATCCTCTTCATCATCGCCGATGACGCGTCGCGCGACAGCATGGGCGTTTACGGCAGTACGTATGTGAAGACGCCGAACTTCGACCGCATCGCGAGCGAGGGTGTGCTGTTCACTCAGGCGTACAACTGCAACCCCAAGTGCGCGCCGGCGCGGGCGTGTCTGTTGACCGGGCGTTACTCGTGGCAGTTGGAGGCGGCGTGCAATCACAATCCGTTCCTGCCAGCCAAGTGGGAGTTTTATCCGTTCCTGCTGGAGGATGCCGGATATTTCATGGGCTACACCGGCAAAGGCTGGGGGCCGGTAAGCCTGGTTTCCGCAAGGGCGACAATCCGGCCGGTCATCCGTTTCAGAGTCGCAAACTGAAGCAACCCTACAAGGGAATGGCCAACACGGATTACGCGGGCAACTTTGCGGACTTCCTCAAGGCATGTCCCAAGGAAAAGCCGTTCTGTTTCTGGCTCGGGACGAAGGAGCCGCATCGGCGATACGAATTGGACAGTTGGAAGAAGGCGGGGAGTGATTTGTCGAAGGTGACGGTGCCGGCGTATTTCCCGGACAACGACGTGATTCGCGGCGACCTCGCCGATTACGCGCTCGAGGTGGAATGGTATGACACGCATATCGGTCGCGCCTTGAAGCATCTGGAGGATCTCGGCCAGCTCGACAACACCGTCATCATCGCCACCTCGGATCACGGCATGCCGTTCCCGCGGGTGAAGGGGCAGATTTACGACGACGGCTTTCACATCCCGTTCGCCGTGCGTTGGGGCGCGAAGATCAAGCCCGGTCGCGTCGTGACCGATTTCGTCACCTTCCCTGACCTGGCACCGACGCTGATGGAGTTGGCCGGGGTAAAACCGCATTCGCAGATGACCGGGAAAAGTTTCGTGTCGCAACTGCTGTCGAAGAAGTCCGGTCGCGTTGATCCGAAGCGCGATCACACGTTGCTCGGCAAGGAACGCCACGATGTCGGGCGGACCGATGGCGATGCGCTCTCGGTGGCCTATCCCGCGCGCGCCATCCGGAATGACAAGTTTCTTTACGTCCACAACTTCAAACCGAATCGCTGGCCGGTGGGCGATCCCGAATACGGATATTTGAATTGCGATGGTTCACCGACCAAATCGTATCTCACGGAACTTTCCGCCGGACATCCGGACTATCGATTTTTCACAATGGCCTTTGGAAAACGGCCGATGGAGGAATTGTTCGACATGGCGACGGACCCGGATTGCGTCAATAACCTTGCGGCCGATCCGGCGCATGCGAAAACGAAAGCGGCGTTGTGGAGCCAATTGCAGAAGGAACTCAGGGCCCAGGGTGATCCGCGCATCCTCGGTAATGGCGACATCTTCGATTATTATCCCAACCATCAGGTCAGTCGGCAGCAGAAGCTCTACGGCAAACCCGGCTATGATCCGGTGAAGTTGTTCGAGCAGAAGTATGGAGCGGGAGGGAAGCCGTAATTGACTCGGGGAGCACAGCCGGCCCGGCTGTGAAGCCCGGCGGCCCGCCGGGCGGGTCTGGTTTCAACGGGGCGCCCGAGCCGGTCGCCCTCACAGGCCAGCGGCCCATGCTCCCCGCAGCTTTGGACATTCTCCTCGAATTCCTTACTGGTTCGGGCGTCAACCCTTGGACTCCTTTTCGGTGGCCGAGACCGTTGATCATGGGTTAGAGTGCTCGGTGACCCGCACAAAGAACAATTCAAGCAAAGCATCGTGTTAAAGATATTCGCACCCCAGGCCAATGACTCTCGTCTGTGTGACGGCGTGTCGCGCCGCAATTTTCTCAAGGTCGGCGGCTTGGGCGCCGCCGGGCTGACATTGCCAGATTTGCTTTCCCTGGAAGCGCAGGCAGGGATTCGCAATTCCCACAAGTCCGTCATTCTCATCTATCTCGTCGGCGGTCCGCCCCATCAGGACATGTTCGATCTGAAGCCGGACGCGCCATCGGATATCGCCGGACCACTTCGTCCCATCGGCACGAATGTGCCGGGTATCGAAATCTGCGAACTCTTTCCGCGCATGGCGAAGATGATGGACAAGTTCTCCGTCATCCGTTCGCTCGTCGGCGCGCAAAGCGGACACGACGCCTTTCAGTGTTACACCGGGCAGGTCCCACGGGGTCCCGCGCCTTCGGGTGGCTGGTCGCCGTTTGGCAGTGTTGCGGGCAAACTGCTGGGGCCGGTTTCGCCCGGCACGCCGCCTTTCGTGAGTCTTTGTTACGAATGCACGCATGGACCCTACAATGAGCCCGGGCCCGGGATGCTCGGTGTCTCGCGTTCGTCGTTTCGCCCGATGGGACCGTCGCGCGATGACATGGCACTGCGTGATATCACGCTGGATCGTCTGGGAGATCGCCAGAGTCTGCTCAACAGCTTTGATGGTTTTCGCCGGGAAGCGGATGCCAGCGGAACGATGGAGGGATTGGACGTGTTCGGGCAACAGGCCATGGGAATTCTGACCTCTTCGAAACTCGGGGATGCGCTCGACCTCTCGAAGGAAGATCCGAAAGTCGTCGCGCGTTATGGCACCGGCGATGAAGTCAAACGCATCGATGGCAATGGCGCGCCTCGCGTGCCACAGAGTTTTCTGACCGCCCGTCGATTGGTCGAGGCTGGTGCCCGGGTCGTGACCGTGAACTACAGCAAATGGGATTGGCACGGTGGCAAGGGCAACGAGATTTTCAAACGCGAACGCGAGGACTTCCCGATATTCGACAATGCGATTACGGCACTCGTCGAAGACCTCCATCAGCGTGGACTGGACAAAGATGTGTCCGTACTCGTCTGGGGTGAATTCGGGCGCACGCCGAAAATCAGCGGTCAGGTGGGCCGTGATCACTGGCCGCGCGTTGCGATGGCGCTGCTCGCCGGCGGCGGCATGAAGAACGGCCAGGTGATTGGCGCGACCGACAAGTGGGGTGGCGAGGCAGTCGATCGTCCGGTGACGTTCCCGGAAGTTTTCGCAACGCTCTATCACAACCTCGGTATTGATGCGGCGAACACGACCGTGACCGACCTGCTGGATCGTCCGCAACCGTTGGTGGCCGGCAGCGCCCGCCCGATCCGGGAATTGATCTAAGTATTGGCAATCGCTGCCTTATGGGCGCGATGATCGAGAGGTAACTGAACGATGGCAAGTTATCTGAAAATCGTTTTAACGGGAATCGTTCTCGCGATTACCTTCACCGGTTCAGCGGCCGTTGGCTTTTATGAGGAGAGCCGCATCGCCGCGATTGACAGGATTTACGCCTGGCCGGCAGCGGATCGATTGCTGGTGCGAAGTTCCCCAGGAACCCAGTTGCTCGATCTGACGACGGCCAAACCCGTTTGGACGAAGAATCAGAAAGGAGTGATCGTCTCCGCAGATAATGCGGCGAAATATGTCACCCTGATTGACAAGCGCGATGGCGTCCATTTGCTGAATGGTCAGACCGGCGAATTGCTCCGGGCGATACAGCCCCCGAAGAAGTACCGCAATTCACTCAAGGGCCTGGCCGTTTCACCCAACGGGCAACTGCTGGCGGTGGGGACGGGGGATTTCAGCGTGCACCTGCATCAGTTGCCCGGCGGGCAGGCGTTCAGCACCATCACCACGACGGGAAAAGAATTGCGGATCGCGTTCGCGCCGAACAATGCGCTGCTGGCGGTGCCGGACACGTTTTCCAGCATCAGCCTGTATGATACCCGGAGCTGGCGCCGCATCGGGCAGTTGAAATGGGACCTGAGAATCGGAGGCTACGCGTCACGGATTGTGTTTTCCCCGGACAGTCGTCGCCTGGCTGCGTTGGTGCGTGGTGAAGTGTGGCTTTGGGACCTTTCATCCGGGCGTGTCATCCAGAAGTTCCCGTCGAAGTTCGTGGGTGGAGGGACGATTGCGTTTTCGCCGGATGGTAAATGGCTGGCTGCGAGCGGCATGTGGCCATTGAAGAAAGGCAACATGTACGCCGCTGTGGGCATCTGGGATTCGACCACGGCAGCGCCGGTGGCGACGCTGACCGATCTGGAGGAGGGCAACAATTCCGGGGGATTGCACTTTGCCTTTTCACCCGATGGCCAACGCATTGCGATCGCGTTTCCGCATCTGGATCGCGGACCAGTGGCGGTCATCTGGCATTGGGGCGAAAAGCCGAAGGACTTGAACCTGGGTTTTAAGTTGAGGGTCAACACATACACGGCCCGCTCCAAGGCGTCGGGGACGGTTGATGTCCGAATGGCCGTGCGGATCAACGGCGAGGCGGCGCACGAAGCGGCTCTCGACAATCCGGGTGTCAGGGAATTCAAACGGAGCGGCAGCGATACCTTCGCCGATTTGTCATTCAAATATCCGCTTGAAAAAGTCGAGAAGATTCAACTCGTCGTGCTTGGCGGCAACGATGCCTGGGAACTGCGAAACATCGCATTCGAGTTCTTCAAGCACCCGAAGCAATCCAAACGCTATTTCTTTTCCGTCAACAAATGGTTTTCCTCCGATCAGCGGGATGTGCGCGGACGGGCCATTCGGCAGATGGAATTCAAGCTGTCGCCCAAACCGATTGAGACTTTGCGGTAGCGGTTTCTCGGAATCCGCGACGGCTGGCGGACGAAACTTTGTTGGTCGGGTGAATCCGGCAGGGCATGTGGTTACTCAGGAATACTGTTGTGAAATCAATTACCAGAAATTCAATGATGGCTGCTGCAGCGCTGCTCACGGCGCTGATTACGGGGCAAATCGGGATACATGCAGGCTATAATGTGGGGAAATTTATGGCGACGCGGAATCGGGCGGCAAGCGCGATCATCACCCGATCCAACGCTGCGATCGTCAAATCCGTGGGCAAAGCCAAGGCGCGGCCGGAACAGTATCGCGTGAGGATTCAACTGATGGCCCAGGTCGTGCGATATTATGCCGACACCCAAACCGCGAGCCTTACCGTCGGGCAGTTGAGGGAATATGCCCGGCGGTTTCCGGGTAGCGCCGAAGGCAAATTTGCCGATCAAGTGTTCAAGGAATACGAATCGAGCGCGACCCGGTACCAGCATGTCGTGCCCTATTACGTCCAGTTCCTTGCCAGCAACCCAGCCGCCGAAGAGGAAAAGGCGGCGATCAGTTTTCTCAAGCACGTCGAAGCCAGCACCCAGGCGGCGCCTGGAAAGGCCGCCTACCTAGGCAGTCGGCGGCACATGGCTTCCAAGGAGCAGGCGCCCAAGGAGACCGCCGGTGTCTTGCTGGAAGACGCAAGGAAACTGCTGTCACAGGGCGGAAAGAAGAACGCCAGGAAACACCCACAGGGAGTGGAGAAGATCCGCCTGCTGTTCATTCACTATCCGCTGGCACCCGAGGCCATGCAGGGCAAGGAAGTCTTGTTTGATTTTCAGAAAAAGTTTAAGTCCAAATCGGCCGAACCCGCCCGGCGACTGTTGATCGAATGGCCGCCGCGGAGTTATCCGTGAGGCGAAAAGTCGGCAATCGTGCCGGAAGTTTTTGCGACACTGTATCACAATCCAAGCATCGAAGCCGCGAGCCCGGCTGTCACTGATCTGCTTGGTCGCGTGCAACTGGCGAACAGCGCCAGTCCGATTAAGGAATTGATCCGGGCGTTCGTTGTGAAAGACGGGCGTGTTTTCATCCATTATGGGATTATGAAGCATTATCTGACACCTCTTCTATCAGGGGCCATTCTGTCGTTTTCCATCGCTGGTTCAGCGGCGGCAGGTTTTTATGAAGAAAGCCGTATCGGCGGAGTTGACAAGATATATTCATGGCCGAGCGCCGAACGCCTGTTGGTGCGGGTTCGCACGGGAACGCGGTTGCTGGATCTGAAGACGACTGAACCCGTCTGGACTACGAAACTGAAACGTCTGCTCGTGTCGATGGACGGCGCCGGCAAATACGTGGCACTGGAGGAGAATCGGAAGGTTGTTCTTCTGGACGGTGCGACCGGCGAGATACTTCGAACCCTTCAACCCCCTCGTAAGTACAGCAATTCGCTCAAGAGCCTGGCGGTTTCCCCGAATGCTCAATTGCTTGCGGTGGGCACGGGCGATTACAGCGTCCACCTGCATCAATTGCCCGGTGGACAGGCGTTCAGTACCATTGCGACGAAACAGTCGATGTTGCACGTGGCATTCGCGCCCAATAACGCGCTGCTGGCGGTTCCGGATGCGGTTTCCAGCGTCAGTATTTACGACTCACGGACCTGGCGACGAATCGGGCAACTCAAATGGGATCTGAGAATCGGGGGCACGGCGACCCATCTCGTGTTTGCACCGGATAGTCGTCGATTGGCCGCATTTGTCCGGAACGAAGTGTGGCTCTGGGATCTTTCCTCGGGTCGCATCATCCAGAAGTTCGCGGCAAAAGTGGGGAGCGCGGGAATGATTGCGTTTGCACCGGATGGCAAGTGGTTGGCGGCCAGCGGTGTGTGGCCCCTGAAACCGGGCAATATGTACGCGGCCGTCGGCATCTGGAATTCGACGACCGGAGCGCCGGTGGCAACGCTGACCGACCTGGACGAAGGCAATCATGCAGATGGATTACGCTTCGCTTTTTCGCCCGATGGTCAACGCATTGCGATTGCTTTTCCACACCTGAATCGTGGCCCGGCCGCGGTGATTTGGCGCTGGGGCGAAAAGCCGAAGGGTCACAACGATGGATTCACATTGACGGTCACCACTCACACGGGAAGCGGCAAGGCGTCCGGCACCGACAAAATCAAGGTGGCGGTACAGATTAATGGTGAGGCGGCGCACCAGGCCGTCCTCGACAATCCCGATGTCAATGATTTTGAGCGGCGGGCGGGAAATACTTTTGCCAATCTCCAATTCACCTATCCCATGTCAAAAATCGAAAAGATTAGACTGGTTATATTGGACGGCGATGATGCCTGGGAATTGAGCAACATTGCGTTTCAGTTTTTCCAGCGTTCGCGTCAGTCCAGGCGCTATTTCTTTTCGGTCAATAAGTGGTTTTCCAGCGACCGGCGCGATGTTCGCGGACGTGCCGTTCAGCAGATGGATTTCAAACTCGCCCCCAAACCGACTGAGACCCTGCGATAACAGAATCAAGTGTTTCTGGTTGGATGGCCAACGGTGCCCGTCCTTTACGGGAATTGATCTGAGCTATCGCGGTAACATCGGAGCCATTGCCGCGACGATTTGGGCAAGCGTTTTCGGATTCTTGATTCGCGCGACTTCCGTGGCATCCGATCTCAGGATGATGACGTAGCTGGCGTTTCGGTTGACACCCAGTTTTGCGACGAAATCAGCTCGACCATTTTTCGAATCCAGGCTGACCGCCACGAATTGCCCAATCAAGCCGGCGAACGAACTGTCCGCCGTCGGGTCCTGTTCGAGAACTCGGCAGTTTCGTCCTCATATGGAGTCAAACACGTAAACGAATACCGGCTTACCTTGCGCCTTCGCAGTGGCGAGCGCGGTCGGAAGATCTGAGAAGGTCTTTTCGCTGAGACCTTTTGGTTGCAGTGCGCGTTGGGCGTCAGCTTGGACTGCTGAGTCCTGCGCCAATATCAGTGATTGCGATCCGCAGAGAAAAATCAGTGACAAAAGCTTTCTCATGATGATCTTCATAGTGCGTTGGAGCCATGAATGGCGACATTATTCCCTGAACGGTAGCAGCGGATATGAGTCCGCTCTGACCGTTCCCGAGAAAATTGAAGCGAGCGAACTTACATTTGCTGCCACCGGGTTCAGGCAAAGGGTTTTTCAGATTCTCTGAAACCCAGTTTTCAATGCACCGCCTGTGCGGCGTGATTGGAGTTGGATGATCGCGCGAATCTGGGAATTCTGTTGGAGTTCACGCTTTGGCGTGCCCGGACAACCTGAAGGTTGAATTCCAACGAACGCGGACGCTGGGCAGATGGCACTCACCTTTGAAATCGCCAACTGTGCATGTGCTCGAACCATCTCTATTGACCACGGGATTGTTCCATGAGATCAACGGGCAGCTTCCCAAATCTCCTGCGCAATGATACAGATGAGAATCAAGATGACATTGGCGATGATCGCTGTTTTGACAACCGTCCACGTTTCGATTCTGGCAGCTCCCGATGAATCTCGGACCCCGGCCGATGCGTTCGCCTGGGGTGCGGACAAAAGCGGGTTCAAGCTTGGAATTCGGATCGAAAAGGTCGATTCGGATTGCGGAGATTTGTATTCGTTTACGATCGTTGCCCTGAATTCAACGGACAAGCCGATCCGGCTTGCAAGCGGTGATTCGTGGAACGGCCCAATCGTGCCGCAATACGTTTTTGATGACGGCAAGAGGGAGTGGAAGATTTCGCCGCCTCATGTGACGGGTGTTGGTCGGGGAATCACCCATATTCCGCGCCCGCATGTCTTGGAGTTGAAGCCCGATACTTTGACGACGCTGCACAAGGGCCTGTTTGTGCCGCCGATGGCGGCAGGGAAGTGGAACGTTCGTGCCATGTTTCTGGTATCGGGAAATCGCCTGCATAGCAGCGCGCGTGAAAGACTCGAACGCGAAGGGGTCTGGATGTCCGGCTATTTCGTATCCGGAAAGGTGACGCTCAGGATGAAGAACGATCAACGTCAGGAATCTCGGACCAAAGCTCCTGCCAGCCTTCAAAGACATTCGCCGGCGCCGCCACGAGTGCCGAAAGAGTAGGCGTAAGCCGTCCATCTTTTCTTGAAGCACATCCTGGAGGCATGGGCTCCGGCGTCGGCTTCCGAGATTGACACGAAAATTGCTTTTGGTGTCCGTCATTGGCGTCCCCCTCCACCATCTGTGTTGTCTTTCATTCCGCGCCGCCAGACGCAGCGAACGTCGGGCCCATTTGAAGTTTGCGCCCTGTCACGACTTCGCGCATAACGGCTTCATCATATGAAGTCGCATTTCGAGATCCGCAATTCCCGGCGAACACGTTCTGAGATTGGAGTTCTTCTGGGAATTCTCGCCGGGTTGTTCTTGTTTCATCCATTGTCTGCCGCGCCGGCGGACAATGCGTTTCTCAATTTCGTCAAGGCTCGCGCGGCGGATTTGCGCGGACACGATCAAGCACCCGCAACGCTCGCCGATTGGCAAAAGCAACGGGTCGCCATTCGTGCCGGTCTGTTGAAAGCGTGGGGCGGTTTTCCCAAGACTCCCGTTTCCCTGAATCCGCGTAAGCTCGGTGAATTGCAACGCGATGGTTATCGGATCGAAAAGATTGTGTTCCAGACTCTGCCGGATGTCTGGATGACGGCCAATGCCTATGTGCCGGACAAGGCTGGAAAACTGCCAACCGTTTTGTGCGTGCACGGCCATTGGCGCGGCGCGAAGCAGGATCCCAACGTGACCGCCCGCTGTGTCGGGTTGGCGAAGAACGGCTTCTTCGTGCTGGTGGTGGATGCCTTCGGCGCCGGTGAGCGCGGACTCGGCAAGGCGCTGGGCGAATATCACGGCGAAATGGTCGCCGCCACGTTGTGGCCGGTTGGTCGGCCGTTAAGCGGATTGCAGGTGTATGAGAACGGTCGCGCGGTGGATTACCTGCTGACCCGTCCCGAGGTGGATGGGGATCGCATCGGTATCACGGGCGCGAG
Organism: uncultured Verrucomicrobiales bacterium; assembly: GCA_937893495.1. Taxonomy (GTDB): domain Bacteria; phylum Verrucomicrobiota; class Verrucomicrobiia; order Limisphaerales; family JAYPXF01; genus CALBIE01. The sequence goes on from CALBIE010000143.1 coordinate 11,722, forward strand.
CGGCGGCGGCAATCAGACGATGTATGCGGGCGCCTGGGACGAACGATTCAAGGCGGTGGTGCCGACCTGTTCGGTGGGCAATTATCAGGCGTATCTTGGCGCGGCGTGCTGCATGTGCGAAGTCGTTCCCGGTGTGCTGCGCTTCACCGAGGAATGGGGAGTGCTCAGTCTTACCGCGCCGCGTGCGCTCATGATCAACAGCGCCACGCGCGATGCGTTTCAATTCTCGGTGGGCGAGGCGAAGAAATCCCTCGCGCTCGTGGAGCCCGTTTATCGATTGCACGGCGAACTGGAAAGCGTGCGCCACTCGATCTTCGAATCGCCTCACGCCTACAACGCCCCGATGCGCGAGGCCATGTATGGCTGGATGACGCTGCATCTCAAGGGCGAGGGTGCCGGTTCGCCGATTCCGGAGGGTGAACTGAAGCTGGATGATCCCGAAATCCTGCGTTGCTATCCCGGTGACACACGTCCGGAAGATTGGATGACGATTCCAAAATTCGCCGCGCGCGAGGGCCGGAAGCTGGTGGAAAAGATTGCCCTGCCGATGAGTGCGCAGGAATGGAACCGCATGGCGGAGCGAATGAAACAGCGGCTCGATCACGATGTGCTGGGTGGAACGAAACCGAACCGTGCGAACAAATCCCCGAAACTTGCGGCCACTCAAGGCCAGCTCGGCACCGGGTTCATTCCGGAGCCGGGGATTCAACTGGGTCTGGTCACAAAACTGAATTATGCCCCGCCCAATGGCAGTACCGTCCTTTTCCTGACGATGGCGGGCGAATCGGCGACCGCGACGAATGAGCTGGCGAGTGCATTGCGGCGACAAGGGCACAAGATTCTCACCTTCAGTCTGCGTGCCACGGGCGAACACGCGTATTCGCGCGATCAGATTGGCCGGGCGCCGGATCACAACACCGGGGAATGGTCGCTGTTGCTGGGCCGGCCTTTGCTCGGTCAATGGGTTCAGGATGTGCGCGCCGCTCTTGACCTCCACGCCGCTGAAGGCAAATCCAGCGGCGAAGTATCCATCATAGGCATTGGTCCGGCCGGGATTGTCGCCATCTGCGCTGCGGCGTTGGATTCCCGTATCAAAAAGGTGACGGTCGTCGGGTCTCTGACCAGTTATATCAGCGACGTGCCTTATGTCGGTCAGCGCCTTGGATTGATGGCGCCGGGAATTCTACGTGACGTGGGCGACATAGCGCATCTCGCCGCGCTGGTGGCTCCACGCCCGCTCACGATTGCCGGTGGTGTGAACGGCGGCGGCCACAGGCTGGGCGCAGCAGAATTGCAGAAACAATTCGCGTTCGCATCTCACGTGTATCAACTGAAGCAATCGGGCGGCAGGTTTTCGGTGACGGAGTCGGCGGACGTGGACGGTGTAATCTCCGCGTTGAAATGAATGTGAGTCGTTGCCTTCGCCGCGAGGTTTAGTGAAATTTCGTGCGGTCGGTCAGGTTTGGAATCGAAGCAAATGCAGATTGAGATTGAAAAACTGAGTTACGACGAATTGCAGGAACTCAATCGCCGCGTGGTGGAGCGCATCAACTACCTCTACTCCGTGAGGGCGCAGGGCGAGATGAGTCAATTCAGTCCGGGCGACCAGGTTTCGTTCGATGTGCCTGGCCGAGGTGTGCAGTTCGGGACGCTGGTCAAATACAACAAGAAGACCGTAACCGTCATCACCGAGGACCGGCGACGGTGGAATGTCGCACCCCGGTATCTGACGCGTGTCAAGCCGGCGAGGAAGGGCGCGACGGATGATGAAAATATCATTCAACTGCCCGCCGGCGAACCGTAGCGCCAACGGCGAAATGTTTGAATCGCACCGGTCGGATCAGAGCGCATTCGAGCGAATGCCCCCCCAGTGGGAGCGCGGACTTCAGTCCGCAGAGGCGTTGCAGTGCGGAAGCCTTCCGTATTCCGGCGGCTATCGTTGCAGGCGGACGTTTCTGCGGCGTAAACGCCACGCTCCGGCTGGGTCGTCCAGATGATTGACGGGTTAAGTCCGTGAACCTACTTTTGCGACCTTTGGCCACCTCAATTCCTGATGTTGGCGAACTGACTTCCGACGAAAAGCTGGCGCTCATGGAGCGCCTTTGGGAGTCCATGTCCGGTGCGGACGAGTTAACGGAACCGCCAGCGTGGCATGTCGAAACTTTGTCGCAGCGGGAAGCGGAATGGTCCGAGCGCCAAAGTTGCTCGCAGGAGTGGGCTGATGCCAGGAAGGAGATTAAGAACAAGGTGGCGTGAAAATTCGAATAATGCCTTCCGCGCTCCCGCCAGTCCAATTGCATCGTTCCGGTTCAGATTGTTCCCGACGTCGAATGCGGAGGGCGTGGTTTCGGCACTGAAACCCATTCGTCGGTAATAATTCAACCCAGTGCGAACGGGTGGATCTATGGAGTGCTGTGGCTTGACACAGCTTTGGATACCCGGGCCGTTCAATTGAGCGTATTAATCGCGTGCCGAATGCAGACGATGGAAAGAACGGGCATCCCTTTTCCCTTCACCCCATCCCTCTCCATGAACCGGATGACGGAGCGCCGGCTTAAAGCCGGCTTAAACCGCTGCCTGCCAATGAGACGAATCTGGTCGGAATCAATCGTGCGAAACAACGGCAGCGAATAAGCCGGCAACATGCCGGCGCTCCGGTTCATGGCCGCGATACGCGATCAAGGAATCGTGGAAGTTTTCCACAATAAGGCGCTCACCCAACACATCAAAACCGGGAGCTCTCGTGCAAATCACCGCTGCCTCTGGACACCCACACACCCTTGGCCTGTTCCCCGTATCCAAAGCGCCGTCCAGCCGGCGCACTCCAGGACGCTCCCTGGACTGCGGTGGCTCGACACCGCTTTGGATACCTCACGCCTGGCACGGCCGGGTCGTTTCTCTCGAAGAACCGGACAACGGAACGCGGGTCTGTGACCCGCAGCACTTTCGCCAGACATATCGTGGACAAGACCAACGTGAACCCCTGAACCGTAGCAGCCGACGTAAGGAGGCTCTGACTTTATTCGCCAAAAATTGTGTGAGCCTCCTTACGTCGGCTGCTACCCGGTTCATGGAGTGAGAACGAGGGTGAGGGAGGCCGAGGTGTTCCATTGCGAATCGGACCAACCTGGGGGCGTGCCCTCGTGAACCCCAATTATTGGCAACCGAGGGAAACTGACGCTACTGGGTGATATCGTCCGGAGCGCGGGTCTGTGACCCGCAGTAACTTCCACAGGCAGAAGTCGCGCAATCCATTTGAGAAGTAGTTTGGGATTTGAACGATGCTGCGGCTCACAGAGCCGCGCTTTTGCCAAAGATTGGGGCTCGTGAAAGAACCTAGGCGAATCGGATTGCCAAGCCGCCTGGACGAGCGTAAATCAACACCATGCTCGTGGGGAATCACAGACCGCCAGATTCGACCGCCGTTCGGCTGAACGGGATGGCGACCGGACAAAAAGAGAAACCTTCTATCCTGTCTGGAATTGGGAACACGAGAAGAAAAACGGCTGATCCGACCGCCTGATACCATCCAATCGCGAGGATGTATAGAAAATAGAGAACAACTTGTTATCATTGATGGCAGCATGTGCGAACCTTGCGATTCAGATACATCAAACATGAGCGAATCAAACCAGGAGTCACAGCGCGGGTTCGAGATCAGATCCTCGATCCCCGTCTTGCGAATGTTCGATGAAGCCAAGGCAAGAGCATTCTATTTGGACTATCTGGGCTTTGAGGTGGACTGGGAGTCGCGGTTTTCCCCAACGGCGCCATTGTATATGCAGATCCATCTGGGAGATGCCATCCTTCATCTCAACGGGCATGCCAAGGAGGACGCACCGGTTTCTGAAGTCAATGTTCCAGTCCTTGGATTACAGAATTATTGTGACTATCTGATCGCCAAGGGAGCTGATTATCCAAAGCCGATTGCCGTGGATCCACGATATCAGGGCAGGAACACGGACTTGAATATCTGGGACCCGTTCGGCAACTATCTGGTTTTCTGTTCGCAGACGACAGAAGGATAGGGATAAATGACAACAATGCGGTGAACGGGAGGGCTCGGCGCAGTCGGTCCTGAAGTCAAACTCCTCTCCTCGCCCCCCGTTGCCTTAGTCGTAGAATCGATCCGCCCTTCTCCCGCTCGCGAGAATTGTGTTTGCCTCGCCGTTTCGTTGCGGCTGAAACTCTGCGTGTCACCATGTATCGGTTTTTCAACTGCCTGGCATTCGCAGCGTTGGTCGTGTTCGGAAACACGACAGCCGCCGCGCCACCCAACCTCCTCGTCATCACCTGCGACAATCACGGGTAGGGCGAGTTGCCGTCGTACAATCCCAAGACCAGTATCAAGTCGTTGACGCGGAGAGTGTCCGGGTCTAGCTTTGCGGCCATGGGCAATCCGATTCCTGAAATTGGCGAAATGAGCCCGAACGAGAAGTTGGCACTGATGGAACGCCTTTGGGATTCCATGTCCGACTCGGGTGAATTGACCGAGCCACCGCCGTGGCACTTTGACGAGTTGTCCAAGCGTGAAAACGAATGGAAGGATCGACAACGGTGTTCCCAGGATTGGGAGACGGCCAAAGACGAGATCCGCAGTAAATTGAGGTGAAGATTCGGATACTACCATCCGCCAACGCGGACCTTCGGCGCGGATATCGATTCTACGAACGGCAGTCCGAGGGTGTTGGCGACTATTTTCTTGATTCACTCTATTCCGATATCGACAGCATTTTGTTGTTTGCCGGAATACATCCACAGCGCGGCGAGCTTTTTCGGTTTCGGTCCAGACGGTTTCCGTACTGGGTATATTATCGCATGGATGGCGACACCGCCTTTGTCGTCGCCGTATTGGACGCCCGTCGGGCGCCATGGAAAACGATTCGCCGAGAAATCCTTGAGAACGAGAAAGGAAATAAATCATGAGAATGGCTATCGCTGTCTCGGCAAGTGCCGTTGTCGCGTGTTTTTCGGGAATTGCGGACATCGCCGCCGCGCCACCCAACTTCCTCGTCATCACCTGCGACAATCTTGGGTACGGCGATCTGCCTTCGTACAATCCGAAGTCGACAATCAAGACCCCGAACCTGGATCGGCTCGCGTCACAGGGCGCGCGATTGACGAGTTTCTACACCGCGTCACCGACCTGCACGGTTTCGCGGGCGTGTCTGCTGACTGGCCGCATCCCGCAGCGGCACGGGCTGGTTGATCAACTGGCGGGCGTGGCCGGCAATTATGGCGTCGGGTTGCGGCACTCGGAATTCCTGATTCCGCAGGTGCTGAAGAAAGCTCCAACGCCGTACGCCACCGGCTGCTTCGGCAAGTGGAACATCGGCTTCGCGAAGGGTTCACGCCCGACCGAGCGCGGGTTCGATGAGTTTATCGGCCACGCCTCGGGCAACATGGATTACTACCACCATAACTATCGCGAGAAGCACGACTTGTATGACGGTACTACCGCACTGCATCGCGAAGGCGAATACTCGACCGACATCTTCGCTGATGCCGCGATTGATTTCTTCCAGCGCAAATCAAAAGCCGAGCAACCGTGGTTCTGTTATCTGCCGTTCAACGCGCCCCATTTTCCGACCGCCGGCAACAAACGCCCGGGGGAACCCAACATCTGGCAGGCACCGGATTGGGCGTTCAAGGCCATCGGCCTGTCACCCGATGAAACGGATCCGAAGAAACGCTACGATGCGGTCGTGTTCGCGTTGGACAAGGGCATCGGCCGGGTGATGGACGCTCTGGATGCCACCGGTCAGGGCAGCAAGACGTTTGTCTTTTTCTATTCGGACAACGGCGCGTTCCGTTTGAATCGCAAGGGGCTGGACGTCGGCATCAACGATCCGTTGCGCAGCGGCGGCGTCACCTGTTGGGAAGGTGGATTGCGCGTTCCCGCCATGGCGCGCTGGCCGGGAAATATCAAGGCCGGTTCCGTGATCAACGAACCCTTCTGGTCGCCCGACCTGATGATCGCCTGCGCGAAGCTGTCGGGTGCCGGCCTGCCGAAGGACGTCGTGTTCGACGGCAAAGATCCGCTCCCGCTGCTGACCGAAGGCGCGAAGTCACGACACGAAACGTTCTATTTTAATTATCGAAGCCATGCCGCCTTGCGGAAAGGCGACTGGAAGATCGTGCGCGAAAAACCAAATCGGCCGTGGCAGTTGTTCAATCTGGCCATTGACATGGTGGAGGCGGAAAATCTGGCCGCCAAATTCCCCGGTAGGGTTCGCGAACTGGCCGACGTTTTCAACGCCTGGGGCGAGGGATTTTGAACAACGCGCGCGTTGCCGGCCCTCTCGTTTCTTTGAAGCTTTCGGTTGATTTATGGACGTGCGTCTCGGCGCACGGTGGTCGTCAGTGGTGGTATTTGTTTTTGCGTTTTGAATCTGGCCGGCAGTGGCGATGGTGAAGGCTGAATAAACCATGGAAGATGAAATTGTCAGAAGCGCGATGAGTCGGGCCATGACGTTTGTGCTGGTCACTTATCTCCCGCTTCAGTTGATTGCAGTTCTGGTTGTGCGGGGAATGGTATGGCGGTGCGCGGCCACTTTGCCTTTGATCGTCATGCTCCCCGTGATTTACGGCGGGTTTAATCCCGCCGCCTATCGGAACGGCAGTCTGTATGGCATTGTGTATTACGTTACCTACGCGCCCGCGATGGTTTGCCTGGCCATCGTTTGTCTGGTGGGCATCGGAAAACGGTTTGCCCGAATACGCCGACTAAAAGGCGCCGGGTCATCCGTGATCGATGAAGATGTTGAAGCGGCGGCATCCTTGCGGAAACAAGAACACGTCCTGTTTTTTTCGTGTGCAGTTTTACTGGGCGTTCTTCTGCTGCTTTTGCTGCTTCCATTTCGTTAGCTGGACGGTTGAACCAAAAACTGAATGCTTGAAAAAGTTTTCAAACGTTTGATCCGATCCAAGTCTCGACAGCGAAACGGTCCGATGCCGTTGGTGGAAAAGCGTGGGCAATCTCCGCACGAGGCATTTTATTTCAGGTATCGCGGTTATGCCGCCTTGCGGAAAGGCGACTGGAAAATTGTTCGCGAAAAACCGAACCGGCCGTGGCAGTTGTTCAATCTGGCGGAAGACCGGGTGGAAGCAAGCGATCGCGCAAAGGATTTCCCAATGCGGGTAAAGGAATTGAATGATGTCTTTGCGGGTTGGGAATGGACGTTTTAAGCGACGAACCCGGCCGACCTGATTGTCCCCTTCCGCTGCTATTGAACCACAAGCTTTTGATTGCCGGTGGCACAGTGCCGGGTAGAGTCCACGTCATGAAATTGCTCGTTCTCTTTTTTCTGGCAGGCATGTCGCTTGATATTGTGGCGGCGGAGAAACCCGTTCATCTGTTTGTCCTGTCGGGTCAGTCCAACATGGCCGGGATGAAGGAGAAGGATGGCTTTTTGCCGGAGGCGGGGCGGTTGTTGCCGGATGCCACGGTCGCACACATCAAGGTCGCGTCGGGCGGACAACCGATCCGATTGTGGCTTACGGAATGGCCTGTTATCGCGACGAAAGCTGGCGTCAATCCGGATCCGAAGCGCAACGGATTTCTCTACGAACAGATCCTGGCGCAATTCAATGCGATGAAGAAGAAACACCCCGGTGGCTTCGCCTCCATCACGTTCTGCTGGATGCAGGGTGAGCGCGACGCCAAGGGTGGAACGGCGAAAGCCTACGAGACGGCGCTCAAGACGCTGATTACAAAGCTGCGGAAAGATCTTGAAGCGCCAAAAATGGCGTTCGTGATCGGACGGTTGAGCGATCATTCGCCGGGGAAAACTCTGCAAGACGACTGGGATTTGGTTAGAGCGGTGCAGGTAAAGATTGCCGACGCGGACCCGCTCGGCGCGTGGGTGGACACCGACGACTGCAACAACAAGGAGCGGAACGGGAAAAAGCTGGATGACCTGCACTATACAAAGGACGGCTACAAACTGTTCGGTGAGCGGCTCGCCCGGCAGGCGGTAAGAATCATTGATGGCAAGAAACCGGATGTGAAGGGACGCCCGGAATAAGCTGCGCGGCTGCAATGACCAGGTTTCTTTTCATGAGCCAGAACACCCTATCAATCCCAGACGGAGAGAGATTCCGTGAGTTGCGACGAGCGATTTGGTCCCATGAACTTGGAATCCCCCACACCCGCCCTTCCGCCTTCGTTATCCGAGCTACGGCGGACAAGCCGGGCACCCTTCCCGTGAACCTCTCGGAGCGAGGGACGCCCGGTGCTCTCACCGGGCGCTTCGGGTTCAAGGGTACACGGCGCGAACTTATTCGGCGAAATCTCTCCCCCAGCGGGGGAGAGGCCTGCGACGAGCTCAGCCGAGTCGGATGGGGTGAGGGGGCGTCCAGGTTCGTGGGAAACTTCCACGATTTCAAAGTCGCGCGTCAGGACTTTGAACCCGGATGTCTTAAGCCGGCTGCAAGCCGGCGCTCCCATTGGACACGGAACGCCGGCTTGCAGCCGGCTTACCGCGTGGAAGGTCAAAACGGATTAATTGGCAGGGTGCCAAAAGAGTGGGCAAGGGGCCGGCTCCATGCATCGGCCCAATCCGCATTTGTGAAATCGTGGACACTTATCCTGCTCGTGACCGGCCTGTATGGGTTGGTGATTCCTTGCCCCGCACAGCAATCCGCCGGAGACGCGGTTGCCGGGTCGTTAAAGGGGCAACTCAAGCCTTCCGTTGAGGTGTTTCTCGATTACTACCGCACGAAACGAAAATATGTGAATGCGGACTTTCCGATGAAGCCGGATCAATTCCGGCGGTTCAGGTCTGAGATTGTCTCCGCACTGACACGCGAGTTGGGCGTTGAGGATTGGGTCGTTCGATCTCCGGTCGGAAAGGCGAGTCCGATTGCCGGAAAGTTTCAGGATCGGCTGATAGAGACCAAACGGATTCATGGTGTAACCGTTGAGATTCACGCGGTCACTTTGCAACCGACGGGGCTGATCGTTCCGATGGCATTGTGCCTGCCGCCTAAGGCTGCTGCAAAACCGGTCCCGGGTGTCTGCGTCTTCTCGGGTCACACGCGGAATGGCCTGCACGATCTGGTGGTGAACATGGGCAGCTATCAGGAGGGGGTTGCCATTCGGCTGGCGCAGGCCGGGATTGCGTCCATCGCGGTCGAAAAAATCGACACGGGTTACCTTTCGTTGGACGGCGCGAAAGGCAATGACGAAAACGCCATCGCGACACTGATGCTGAGTTGGGGCAGCGTCTTGCGCTCGCATCAGATTCGTGCCTGCCTGGCCGCGGTCGAGATCCTGGCCGCACACGAACGCGTGGATGAATCGCGCATTGGTGCGACCGGTGTTTCGCTGGGCGGCTGGCTGACGATTCAAACGGCGATGCTGAATGATCGGATCAAGGCGGTGGCGGACTTCGGAATGAAGACGCGCTCCGTCGCCGACGAAGTGACGGCGAAGGGTTACAACGGACAGGGCGACCTGTGCCACATCATCCCGGGAATGCTGAAACTCTGTGATCGGAATCTGCTGCCCGTGACACTGGCTCCCTTGCCGATGCTCGCTGGACACGGAGTGAAGGACGCGAGTTCGCAACGCGGGCATGCCGCCAACTATCGAAGCATTTGCGAGGGGCAGTATTTGGAACTGGGTGCCGCCGGGAATTATTCGTATCTCATTCATGAAGGCGGCGACTCCATGCCTTCGAAACACGCCATCGAATGGTTCAAGCGGCGGTTTGACCATGCGGAATAACGGACAAACGGTTATTGTCCCGCATCCACCACTTGAGAATTCCATGAGACGAATCAATAACTGGCCTATCATCATGGTCGCAATTGCTGCCGGGCTGATGTGCGGATCCGGCACGCTCCGTGCCGAAATTTTTCACGCCCAGGGCGAACTGAGCGGTGAAGTGACGGACTCTACCGCTTTGCTGCAATCCCGCCTCACCGCGACCGCCGGTTTGAATCCATCGGGCGACATCAAGGGCCGGTCCGGCGTGGCCTGTTTCGAATGGGGAACATCAGCCGACGTCACCGTGGCGCAACGGACGGAATGGACTCAGGCGAAATCGAAGAACGACTTCATCATCCGCGCCCGCCTGACCGGACTGAAGCCCGGCACTACCTATTTCTACCGCCTGTTGTTTGGAGAAGATCGCGACACCGTTGTGACCGGACCAATCCGCAGTTTTCGCACGTTGCCGGGTGCGAATGCCAACTCCGACGTGCAGTTCTGCATGGGCAGTTGCATGAACTACAACAGCTTCATTCATGGCAAGGCAAACCGGGCCGCGGGGCCACTCACCGCGACGGACGAGGACAAGCGGCTCGGGTACCCGTCGTTCGTTGCAATGGCCGCACTGAAACCGGACTTCTTCATCGGGACGGGTGACATTGTGTATTATGACGATCGGGTGAATCCGGCGACGACATTGCGCCAGATGCGTCGCTGCTGGCATGAGCAATTTCGTTTTCCGCGCCTGATCGATTTCTTCGCGCGCACGCCGGGATACTGGTCGAAGGACGATCATGATTTCCGTTATGATGACGCTGATCTCGTTGGTGACCGCCTCCCGCTGCCCGGCACTGGCATCGATGTCTTCCGCGAACAATTGCCGCTTCTTCCGACCGGAGACGAAAAGACACCGACCTATCGCACCCATCGCGTCAGCCGACACCTGCAACTCTGGTTCACCGAAGGCCGTGACCATCGTTCACCCAAACTGATGGAAGATGGGCCCGGCAAATCGCTTTGGGGTGCTGAGCAACGTAAGTGGCTCCTGCGCACTTTGAAGGCGAGCGATGCGACGTGGAAAATCCTCATATCGCCGACCCCGATGGTGGGGCCCGACAGCGCGCGGAAGAAGGACAACCATACGAATCTCGGTGGTTATCGGCATGAGGCCAACGAGTTTTTTGCCTGGCTGAAGACGAATGACATTCACGGGTTCCTGACGTTTTGCGGCGATCGGCACTGGCAGTTTCACAGCATCCATCCGTCCGGTGTGGAGGAATTCGGATGCGGTGCCTTGAATGACGAAAATGCCATCCCCGGCATCGCCCCGGGAAAGAAAGGCAGCACCGATCCGGATGGGCTGATCAAACAACCGTTCAAGTATCTCGAACCGACCGGCGGTTTTCTGCACGTGGTGAGTCGGGAGAACGGTTCCCTGCGCGTCGAGTTTCGCGATGACCTTGGGACGGTTCTGCACACCGTCGAAAAGTGAATCTGATATTTAATGCGTTGATCCCGAACTCCGAAATCGAAAGGGGAGCGGGCCCGCCTCGGGCGCTGTTTTCCGCGCCCTCG
>CALBIE010000144.1 GCA_937893495.1 uncultured Verrucomicrobiales bacterium
GGTCAGTTCAAGTTGATCGTGCCGCATTCGAAACCGGGCGCGAAGCCGTGGGGTGGCTATCTGACAGCGCCTGCCCTCTTCAACGTCGCTCGTGATCCGCGTGAGCAAACCAATCTTATCGATGAATCAGGGCAGCAGGTGCGCGTCAACAAGTTGCGAACGCTGTTGGACAACTGGTGGACGCCGGGCGATGATTCGGCAGTTCCCAAGCCGAAGCAGTAAGCCATTCTGAATTTTAACGCAGAGGACCGCAGAGAAGGCATGAGTGAGAATGAGATATCGAAGCTGGTAATTGGTTGCGCGATTGAGGTGCACCGGGTCTTGGGTCCAGGGTTGCTGGAATCTGTGTACGAAGAGGTTTTGTGCCATGAACTGTCGAAGGCCAGGTTGGCTTTTCGGCGACAGGAGCAGGTTCCGATCCGTTACAAGGAAGTAATCCTGAGCAGTCCGTTACGATTGGATTTGATCGTCGGGGATTTGGTCATCGTAGATCTGAAGGCAACGCAAGAAACAACGGACATCGACAAACAACAACTGCTGACGTATCTCAGATTACGCAATTTAAAGCTTGGCCTGTTAATCAACTTTAATGTCATCCGTCTTGTGGATGGTGTGCATCGGGTGGTGAATGGCTTATAATAGAACAAAATCTTTGCGTCCCTCTGCGCCTTTGCGCTCTCTGCGTTTAAAGCAAGGCGCTCGATCAGTTTTTACGCGATTATGAACAGAAGATTATTCCTTCAACAATTAGGTCTTGGCGTCGGCGCGGTTGCGTCATCAACTCACTTTGCGCTGGCAGCGAAGAAGAGTGGGTTCCAGTTCAAGTACATCGTCGGCTCGTCGATGTATGGAAAACTTCCGCTCAGTGAGATTCTTCCCGATGTCCGCAAGACAGGAGCCGGTTACATCGACATCTGGCCCAAGGTTCACGGTAATCAACGCGAGCAGATGGAGGAGATGGGGCATGACAAGTTCGCGGCCATGCTCAAGCAGCACCGGGTGAAGCTTGGCTGCCTGACTCATTACGACCTCGGTCCATTCGGACTCGGCAAGGACATGGCCGCGGCGAAGAAATTCGGATGCCCCATCATGGTTTGCGGTGGTAGTGGCCCAAAGAATCTCAAGGGGGCGCAACTCAAAGCCGCGGTAAAGGAGTTGGCAGAGAAAATGAAGCCGCATCTGGCCGTCGCGGAGGACCATGGCGTCACAATTGCCATTGAAAACCACGGCAATAACTTGATCGACTCTCCGGATTCATTGAAGTGGCTGATCGAACTCCGGTCGTCGGATAATTTGAAAATTGCACTTGCCCCGTATCACCTTGAGAGCCTCGATGTTGATGCGAAGGGTTTCGGCAGATTGATCGAACAGCTGGATAACAACATCGCCATTTACTACGCATGGCAACACGGCATGGGCTGTGCGAAGAAACTCCCCAAGGAACAAGAGCTCCTTCAAATGCCTGGGCGGGGAGACCTCGATTTTGCGCCCAGCGTAGCGGCGCTTAAAAAGATCAACTACCGGGGCTTCACGGAAATTTTCATGCATCCGGTCCCGCGAGGAATTCCAATCCTGCCGACCGCCGCAGAAACCACAGCTGAAATCAATCGAGGAAGGAATTTTTTGGAAAGTTTGATTTAGTGTCGAACTTATGAGCCAAAAACGACGGTGGGACCCTTTGTCTGCGGCAGAGCGCAGTGAACGGATGTCTCGTGTCAGGGGTCGGGATACCAAACCGGAAATTATTGTGCGGCGACTTGTTCACGGAATGGGATTTCGCTATCGGCTGCGGGCGGTCGATTTGCCAGGAAAGCCAGATCTTGTATTTCGACCGCAACGCAAAGTGATATTCGTCCACGGCTGTTTTTGGCACCTTCATGGTTGCAACCGCTACCGGCTTCCGAAAACGCGGACGGATTTTTGGCTGCCCAAGCTTCCGGGAAACTCAGTTCGGGACAAACGAACAAAACGGAAGCTCTGGGCAATGGGATGGCGCGTTTTAACCGTCTGGGAGTGCCAATTGCGGGACACCAACAAGCTTGCCACGAAGATTGAGAAGTTCTTATCCTGACCGGGATGTCGGATGGTCGTTCAATTGAATTATTTACCGGGGCCGGAGGATTGGCTCTCGGGTTGGAGAATTCCGGTTGGAGACACGACGCTCTGATCGAATGGAATCGTGACGCTTGCGCCACTATCCGACTGAATCGAGAAAAGAGGTTTCCCTTGGCCAAATCGTGGAATCTCATCGAAGAGGACGTTTCTTCCATTGATTACACAAAATTGTTCAAGGATGTAGCTTTGGTTGCGGGTGGGCCTCCGTGTCAGCCCTTTTCGCTTGGCGGCAAACATCGCGGACAGCACGACCGTCGGGACATGTTTCCCGAAGCGGTGCGCGCCGTACGGGAACTTTGTCCGATGGCCTTTGTTTTTGAAAATGTCAGGGGTTTGATGCGCGAATCGTTTTCCACATATTTCAATTATGTGATTCTGCAATTGACGCATCCAACCGTTGCACGCCGGCCGACCGAGGATATCGAGGGGCATCTGCGAAGACTCGAAAAACGACATACGGCGAATTTACCAGACGACCTTCAGTATCAGGTAGTGTTCCGCTGCTTGAATGCGGCCGACTACGGCGTTCCGCAGAATCGCTATCGCGTCTTTATCGTCGGTTTTCGGTCGGATTTGGGTCGTAGCTGGGCATTTCCAAAATCTACGCACAATTATGACAAGTTGCTTTGGTCGAAATGGGTCACGGGCGATTACTGGGAGGAGCATAAAATCTCAAAATCGAATCGAGCAGCCCCGCCAGCGAAGCTGGAATCCCGAATCGAACGTTTAAGATCAGACTACGTGTTGTTCGAACCTTCGGGCTTGCGCGTGCGAACCGTGAGAGATGCGCTTAAAGGAATCGATTCGCCGTTAAGAAATCGTTTGTCATCCAAATGGCTGAATCACGAGCATCGTGAGGGCGCGCGCACGTATCCGGGGCACACTGGCAGCCAACTTGACGAGCCCGCGAAGACCTTGAAGGCCGGTGATCATGGAGTTCCGGGTGGCGAAAACATGTTTGCCGACGATCGCGGAATGCTCCGCTATTTTTCCGCTCGCGAGGGCGCGCGCCTCCAGACGTTTCCCGATGATTACGAGTTTGCGGGTTCGTGGTCCGAATGTATGAGGCAGATCGGCAACGCCGTGCCGGTGCAACTGGCCCAAACAGTCGGGCGAAGCATACGATCTCAACTTAACTGAAATTGTATGAACAAGCCCGACGCCCTATCGCCCTACAATCCGGTCGATGTTCCAAATATCGCACTATCGTTGGCTCTGGAGGTCTTGGAACAGGATCTTCATCCCGTCCCGCCCGCGAAGACGTCGCCAGGCGCGGGGATTTATCTCATTTATTATTTTGGCGAGTTCAAACCCTACCACGCGCTTGCGGTCGTAAACTCCGAGAACGATTGTCGCCTGCCAATCTACGTCGGTAAAGGCGAGCGGAAAGGAAAACGCAAGGGAATTTCGTTTGAGCAATCCAAGGAAGCTGCGATTCACTCGCGTTTGAGTAATCATGCAAAATCGATTCAGTCGGCGGAAAACCTAAGCCTTTCCGATTTTCGGTGCAGATATCTTGCCATAGAAGAAGCCTTCATCGGCTTGGCGGAATCGGTGCTGATTTCCGTCTTTCGCCCCCTTTGGAACCAGGTTGTTGAAGGTTTCGGTAACAATCCAACGGGTGGGCCGCGATCCTCCCAGGCAAGATCGGGATGGGACGTCGTTCATCCCGGCCGCGTGCGCGGTTTGGGTAAGCCAAAGAAATCGGTCGCGGAACTGACCGGATTGATTACAACCCATTTGCAATCGCTAGACTCAGCCGGAACGGATGAGGAATTGGCGAGAATCCGAGATCGAATCCAAAAGTACGAGCTGGGTTAACGACCCGATGTAGGTTTTATGAAACACAAAGTTCTCATCATCATTGGCGACGCCACCGAAACGGTGGACACGATGTATCCCTATTTCCGCCTCATCGAGGGCGGCTATGAACCTGTGATCGCCGCTCCCGAGAAGCGCGAATACCAGATGGTCATGCACCAGGTGAAACCGGGTTGGACGATCACGAAGGAGTGGGAAGGCTATACCATGCCCGCCGACATCGCCTTCAAGGACATCAAGCCGGAAGAATACCTCGGAATACTTTACAGCGGTGGGCGGGCGCCGGAATACATCCGCGAGGATGAGGACCTGCTGCGTATCACCAGATACTATTTTGCTAACAACGCTCCCATCGCGAGCGTGTGTCATGGAGTCGAAATTCCAGCTCGCGCCGGCTGCGTGAAAGGCCGACGGATGGCCACCGTGCCCAAGTGCCAGTTCGACCTCGAGGTCTGCGGCGGCATTTTCGTGAACGAACCCTGCGTCATCGACGGAAACCTGATCAGTGGTCGCACGTTCTGGGACAATGGTCACTACATCGGCCCGTGGATGAAGCTGCTGGATGAGGCCAGAGAACAATTGAATGTTTGATTCGATGGCATCTCGTGATCAAGAAATGTCGATGAGAGGACACTCCGGAAGAAAAATCCTCCGGTGGGGCGAAGCTCCCGCTGAGCCCTTGCCAAAGTCCCGGAGGGATGACGGACCTTCGCGTCGTTCCTTCGGGACTCTGATCAGGGCTCAGCGGGAGCTTCGCCCCACCGGGGGATTGGGTGTCTGGTTATCGGTAATCCTCTGCCACTTTCTGCTTAATGGTGCGTTCGCATCGCCTGTCATTCTCTCGGTGGACCGACATTACCGAGGCGAGGAATCCAAGCTCGTCGAAGCGGGGGAGATCCTTTTGACCGAACTGAACTGCGTGAATTGCCACCGGGCAACCGGCTCGCTGGCATCCCGTTTTCCGACCGCGCCGGTGCCAAATCTGCAGAACCTGGCTGGCCGAATCCGTTACGATTACGCTGAGCAATGGATTAGCGATCCGCATCGCACCAAATCCGGTGCCCGCATGCCGGACTTGTTGGTGACGCTCGACAATTCGAAACGGAAATCCCACGCCGCCGAACTGACCGCCTTTCTGTGGTCGCTCGGCAAGGCTGAAGACCTTACTTATGAGAAACTCGCCTGGAATCCAGACAAGGGCAAGGCCCTCTATCATTCCATCGGTTGCGTGGCCTGCCATGCGCCGGCGGCGGAATTCACGACGACGGCCAATGGCGCCGAAGTGAACGCGGCCGCAGTTGCAACGGTATCCGTTCCGCTGGGCAAAATCGGTGACAAATACACGCGAAGTGGCCTGATCGAATTCCTCCTTGCTCCCGAGGAAGCACGGCCGGCCAGCCGAATGCCACGAATGAATCTCGAACCGCGGGAAGCCGCTGATGTTGCTGCCTACCTCACGCAGGGAATGTCACTCTCATCCACGAAATTGCGGGCGGGAGGCAAATCACTACAGATCGCCGGCCGCAAGAGTTTTACGAGTCTGGGTTGTGCGTTGTGCCACGACGTCAATATTGGCGGCAAGAAGCTGTCATCGGATTTGAAACCATTTTCGCTGAGCGCCATAGCCGGGAAATCCGGCGGTTGTCTTGATGAAAAACCCAATGCCGGTATTCCCTGGTATGGACTCGACGAGTTTCAACGAAAGGCATTGCGGGCTGCGCTCGCGAATGTTTCGAAAGCAACGCCGCTGACCGCGAGTGAGCAGATTCATCGCAAGATGGTTGCGCTCAATTGTTATGCCTGCCATCAACGCGATGGCATTGGCGGACCCGATGCGGAGCGGCTGAAGTATTTCGAAAGCTCCGGTTCGGACCTCGGCGACGAAGGGCGCGTTCCGCCATTGTTGACCGGTGTCGGTCGCAAGATCACACAGACGGCCATCGCTCGAACGATTCAAGGACAAATGCCGGTTCGGCCCTACATGAACACCATGATGCCCGGCTTTCACAAAACGGATGCGGATGCTCTCGCGATTTTATTTGCAACTGCTGATGCCGATCCCGATGAGATTCCAACTCCGCGAGACGGTGAAGAATTTCAGGTCGGCCGAAATATGTGGGGCCGCGCTCTGTTGGGCACGAAGGGCTTGAGCTGCATCGCCTGCCATCAGTTGAACGGCCGGAAATCTCTCGGCATTCAGTCGATGGACCTCGCCCATGCAACGAAACGGCTCCGGCCGGAGTGGTTCAGAGACTACGTCATTGACCCGGCAAAATACCGACCGGGCACACGCATGCCGTCGTTCTGGCCGGAGGGCAAACCAATGCTCAAGGGCAACGGTAGCAGCACCAAGCGACAGATTGACAGCGTCTGGGTCTATTTGAATGAACTCGATCAGTCCCGACTGCCGGAGGGATTGGAAACCAAGGCCAACTTCCTGCTGCAACCGAAGGACCGGCCAATCGTGTTTCGCACGTTCATGGAACAGGCCGGACTGCATGCGATCGCAGTGGGTTACCCACAAGGAGTGCATGCCGCTTTCGATTCCCAAAACCCACGCTGGGCCATGGCCTGGACGGGAAAATTTTTGGATGCCGAAAGCACGTGGGATGATCGCTTCACGCCCCTGGCCAAACCGGAAGGCGAAAAGATCGTCGCCATCCAGCCGAATCCGCCGCAGCACGAAGATGGAAAAGCGAACGTTTCTTTCAAGGGCTATCGTTTACGCAAGGGCTATCCGCCGGAATTCGATTACCGCGTCAATGACGCAAACATCACCGACCAATTCAGCCCCTCGCGCTATCCGGAGAACGGGAAGATGACGCGCGCCATCGGCAAGGTGGGAACCAGTCAGCCACTGTGGTTCGAGGTCGCCAACGGGAAGCTGATCAAAAAGATGTCCGCTGGAACGTGGAAGGTGGACGGCAAGCTGACCATCAAGTTTCAGTCGGCAACCGATGCGGCGGATAATCCCGATCGGGTTGAAGCGCGAATCACTGACTCGCCGACCGGGCAACATCTGCAATTCCTGTTGAAGAATACCGGCAATCGCTCGATGACGTATTTGCTCAGTGTTTTGTATGATTGGTAGATAGCGGGACAAGCCCGACGAGCTGAAGCGTGAACTCCAACAAGCACCGTTTTGACAATGCGTCCCGCAAGACATACGATTACACCATGACACCGGACCTGCAGGACGTGTTGGATTCACCGGCCCTCCCCGACATTGTCGAGGAATTGACCGGCCGTCTAGCGCGGGAACGCACGGAGCGCGCCCGGTTTTACGATGAAATTGAAGAAGGGGTTAAAGCGGAATTCATCCGAGGAGAAATTATCATGCATTCACCGGATCGGGCGGAACATATCGATATTCGAAGCAATCTTGAGAACCTGATTGGCAACTTTGTCAGACTTCGCGGGTCGGGAAGTCTGCGCTCAGAAAAAGCGCTCTGCGTTTTCCCGCGCAACGACTACATGCCCGACATCTGTTTCTGGCTTCCGGAAAAGGCCGGAACCATCGGACCGGACACCCGCAAGTTTCCACAGCCGGATTTTGTGGTGGAAGTGCTGTCGGACTCCACCGAGGCGCGCGACCGGGGCCAGAAGTTTGAGGACTTCGAATGCCACGGTGTCGGCGAGTATTGGATTGTCGATGGCGCCAATCAGTCCGTCGAACAGTACGTGTTGCGGGCCGGCAGCTATCAGCTGCTTCTGAAATCCGGTTCTGGCGAGATATCGGGTGAGGTCGTCAAAGGCTTCCGGATCCCCATTGGGGCAATCTTCGAACGTGAAGCCAATCTGGCGGCGTTGAAACAGCTTTTGTCCGCCTGATTTTTCATCAGCCCCACCGGAATGTTTTTTCGAATTCCTTTTCTTCTGTTTGCGAGCCTGTTGCTGCTCGTAACCGCAACGACCCGCGCGGCCGACATGAGTCAAGCCGAGCGGGAGAACGCGTTTTATCGGCTTGTGACGTACGAGCCGCCGAAAGACTTGAAGTTGGAAATCAGCGGCATGGCGTTGTTGCCGGATGGCCGGATGGCCGTGGCGATTCGCAAGGGGGAGATTTGGTTGATCGACAATCCAAATGATCCCGCGAAGGCAACTTACAGGCAATTTGCCACCGGACTGCATGAGCCACTCGGGCTGGCCTATCGGCAGGGGCATTTTTACACTGTGCAACGGACAGAGTTGACGCGCATTCGGGATTACGACAACGACGATATCGCCGATGAATACATGACCGTTGCCACGGGCTGGGGAGTCACCGGCGGCTACCACGAATACGCCTACGGCCCGGCGTTTGATCATCAGGGAAATGCCTGGATTACTTTGAATTGTAGTATCGGCAAAGGCCCGAAGCCGAAGGACAACACCTGGCGCGGTTGGAGTCTGATGGTGAAGCCGGACGGATCTTGGAAGCCGGTATCCGGCGGATTTCGGTCGCCCAGCGGTGTCGGCATCAACCTGGCGGGCGACGTGTTTGCAACGGACCAGCAGGGCAATTGGTTTCCGACCTGTCCGCTGATTCACGTTCGTGAAGGAGTCTTTCACGGACACGCCGATTCGCTTCCCTTCACAAAATTGCCGGGCGCGACCTTCAAGGTGGAGGGAAAGTTGCCGGAGAATCTGACGGTGGTCGAAGCCGCGAAAAAGATTGATCCCTACAAACTTCCCGCAGTCTGGTTCCCGTATCGCAAGATGGGCATGAGTTCGACCGACATTTTGTGCGACACAACCAAAGGAAAATTCGGTCCGTTCGCCGAACAGTTGTTTATCGGCGAATTCACCATGTCGTTTGTCTCTCGCGTGTTTCTCGAAAAAGTGAAGGGCGAATACCAGGGCGCGTGTTTCCGTTTCCGCGAGGGCCTGCAATGCGCCGCGTCGC
>CALBIE010000145.1 GCA_937893495.1 uncultured Verrucomicrobiales bacterium
CTGTTCACCTTGAGGAAAGCGGCGGAGCACCGCCGCACTCCACGACCTCGCGGAGGATGCCTTCCTTCTTTGTTTCAGTGGGACGTTTCGCGATGACTCGCGGGCGGCAAAATCTCCCCCGACGAGAAGGGGGCCGGACGTTGCTGGATTGTGGGGAGATAGGGCAGGAATTGCAGTAATGGATCGAGTTCGTGGATATGATGCCGCACCTTTTTGGCGCTCCGATTCTCCTGACGTCGGCTGCTACAGTTCTCGGGTTCAAAGCGCGAAGATCCTTTTCGCCGCAATCGCTCCCCGCGAGGAAGGAGTGGGGAGAGGAACGAGGAGAGGGATTTTTGATTGCCCACGAATCACACGAAAAGACACGAATGGATAACGTGAGGGGAGCACGGGCGGCTGGCCTAAGGACAGGACATTTTGCGTAAACATTATGCCAATAATCAGGCGGCCCGAATTTAGGTTTGTGAGACACTTTGGACGTTCATTGAACTGGGTGTTACTAAGAATCTGGAGATCGCAGATCAAAGACGGGATTGGCAAATGGCTGTTCGAGTAAAGTTATTTAAGATTATTGCAATCGGCGTTCTGCTTTGCTGCACGGGAGCGGTGAAATGTGCTGAGGCTAATCGGAATGACTTTCGCGGCTACCTGCAGGGGCGGCATGTCTTCGGGTCTCAGTGTGCGCCGTGTCACGGTAGCAGAGGGCGAGGGGATGGTCCGTGGTCCGAGGGCATGACGGTCTTGCCGAGAAATTTTCGGATGGGAATTTTCAAGTATCGTTCAACCCCAATGGGATTCCTGCCGACGGATGACGATTTGCGTCGAACGATAAAGAAAGGTGTCTCCGGGACAGCTATGCCTACGTTTGGGAAATCGCTCAGCGAATCGGATATTACGGCCGTGATCGTGTATCTCAAGAATCTGTCCCATCGCTGGGAGGACCTGGGCCGGAAAACGAACGGAATGATATTGCCCGAGGAACCGAGTTGGTTTGCCGAATCCGAGAACTACAAAAAGCATCTCGCTCGGGGACGGGATACGTACCGTCAAATTTGTGTGAATTGTCATGGTGAGTCAGGGAAGGGAGATGGGCCGGGAAGCAAGGGATTGACCAACGTTTGGAGCCATGTTGTGGCGCCAGCGAATCTGGCTCTGCCACATCTTCGCAGCGGATCCACTCGCCAGGATTTTTTTCGTACTATCTCGATGGGATTGGACGGCACGCCGATGATCGGCTTTGGAAGCGTGTTCCGCGATGAACAAATCTGGGAACTAATCGCGGTGGTTGAATCGCTCAAGAAATCGGACCGAAAATAGCCAACAGGATTTGCCGGCGAACGGTCTTTTGTCGGGTGAACTTTGCTTGAAAGGATAATCGAACACATGAGGCATTCTCGCTCTGAGTAATCGGTCCGGATCGATGAATGTTATCGCGTCGATGAGGTGATTTGAAACATAGTTTGCGAAATACCGGATTTGATAAGCGATATGAAAACACGACGAGAGTTCCTGAAAGACGTGACGACAATCACCGCTCTGGCAGCGGGCGGTGCGTCGGCTGCGACGAAACCGAGTAGCGGATGGGGCCAGTCACCGATCGCCATTTTTGAAAAGGTTTTTGAGGCGCTCAGTTATGATGAGTTGGCTGATGCGGTAGCGGAAATCGGCGCCGATGGCGTGGAGGCAACGATTCGTCCGAAAGGGCATATCGAGCCGGCCGTGGCTGCGGCCGAAGTCCCGAAGATGCAGGCTGCCATGAAGAAACGTGGCAAGCGAATCGTGATTGCCGCCACCGGCATTGGCCGGGTTGATGAGCCACACAGTGAGTCATTGTTGCGAACGCTCAAGGCGGAGGGGATTACTCATTACCGTATGGCGCACTACCATTTGGATCCTCGAAAATCGATGAAGCAGCAGGTGGTCGAATACGCCGCGCAAGCGAAGGATCTGGCGGCGATGAACAAGGCAATCGGAATACAAGGATTGTATCAAAACCATTCCGGCGCGCGAAATCTCGGAGCCCTGGCGTGGGACGCGGCCTATATGCTCGACGGAATCGACCCGGACGCGCTTGGGTTGGCGCTCGATACGCGGCATCTCGTGAAGGACTCCGGCTCTTCATGGAAAACCGCTGTGGCCGTGTGTAAGCCGCATGTCCGGTCCATCTATGTGAAGGACGGCATGTGGTACGGCCCACGCGGCGACCAATACAAGGATGTCAAACTGGACAGCGGATTTGTTAATGCCGGTGTGTTCAACGAAATCCGGAAGGGGCTCAAGCCAATGCCGTTGTGCATTCACATGGAATGGCTTGGCTACCGCGTCTTCAAAAAGTCCGAAATTCCGTCAGCGATTGACGCGCACAAGAAGGATCTTGCCGCCCTCCGACGGTGGTTGGCCAAGTAGGCGCTGGGAATATTCGTCCACGGTTGGGCGATTGAGATCCGAAAGGTGCCCACGGATGGCGGGGCTGGCCCTCAGATAGGCAAACCATCCTGTTCGAGCGCATTCGGTTGAAGCTCTGGAGCGCGGCGTTTACGCCGCAGAAGCGTCCCTCTGCAACCACGGCGACCAGAATTCGGCCCCTTTCTCCGCTTCAACGTCTCTGCGGACTGAAGTCCGCGCGCCGGTGGCGGGGCTCCGTCCGAATACGCCTTTCCCTGTCCTTATTCGTGGGCTTAAATGGTTTCCGTCGAAGACCACTCTTTACCTGGCGGCAACCTCTTTGGTGATTTCCTTCGCGTTGGAGCGCACGACCTCAATCGCGCTGAGAATCGGGAGATTCGTTTCCGTGGTCTTCGCGGCCTTCGGTGCGAGTTCAATGAGCAGTTTCGTGGTGACCTGCACGTTTTTGAATTCGAGCATCAATCCCGTTTTGTTTCCTTTGGTCCGGGCAGTGACATCGACGGATTTGGCGAGCGTCTTCCCCTGGAGCTTGACGTCGAAGACGCGTTGCTCGGTCTGATCCTCTGCCAGGGCGGTCACGAAAAGGCGAACGGTGTAGGACTCGGATTGGGTATTCTTGTTGTCGAGCAACGGAATCTCGGCACGGATCATTCCGCGCGTTCCCGACGCGTGAATCCAGGGTGTGGCTGCCGCAATGGGATAGGATTCCTCATTGAAATCGTAATAGCCGCCACCGGTGGCGAACTTCGGATTCAGGTTCAGCGGAAGATCAAGTCCCGCGCGGGAGGACGGGCGCGGATAGCTCAACCAGAGTTTGCCATGGCCATCGCGTCGGTCCCCGGGCGCGCCGAGATTGAGCGCCATGTGCTGCACGGGCATGCTTAGTCCTTCCGCAGTATAAACTCCCCACTTCTGCCGATCCTCACGTGGTTCGAAAACGATGGTCGCGGCGATGGAAAACAAACAGACACAGCCGGCGCTGGATTCAGGAATCATCACGAGCCCGTTGGCGGGAATGGAATTGATCCAGCATCCCAGGCGTTGTCCGGCAAAATGTTGGGTGCCGTTGTCTTCCTCGAGATTGTAGAAGGCGGTGGATTTGGATCGGAAAAACATCATCGACGGCGTGGCCGAAATCGCGCCGCAATGATGACCGGGACGAATGAACTTCCATGGCGTCTGCTCGCCTGTAAATGGATGAGTCCGCATCTTCTGCGCGCCGGTGTAGAGATCATAGGCCCACGGCTCGGCCACGATGTCGTTTTCGATAATGATCGGGCGATGGCGGTAGTTGCCGTCTTTCGCCCACAACTTGTCACCGGTGTTGGCGTCGAGCACGACGAGGCGCCGGCGCTCAAACTCACCCGCGAGAAACTGGGTCCAGTAGTGCCCGTTGGCATTGGCACCGCCCAGCACGATGTGATTGTTCTGGTAAATCAACGTGAGGCTGCCGCCGCCGATGCCGATGTCGCTGCAATCGGTGACATCGACCGGGTTGGCCCAGAGTTGCCGGCCGGTTTTTGCTTCCAGCGCAACGGCCAATCGGGAATCTATTTTCTTAAGGCGCTCTTCCGCGATTTGGCGCGCTTTGCCGGTCAGGCTTTTCAATTCGGTTTTGTCCTGCTTGAGCAGCCGACTCCGTTGCTCTGATGTGAGTGAACTGTCGATGAAGAACACTCGTCCGTCGCCCACCGCGATTGACACGTGAGAAATACTTTTTGCCTGATAAACCCACAGGCGCTTGCCGGTCGCCACGTCGTAAGCGAACAAATTGTCCGTGGCACCCTTCACATCCTGCCCGCGGCGCAATCGATCGGCCGCGAGTTGCGCGCGGTCCGTTGACGAACCGAACAGGATGCCGTTTTCGTAGGAAATATAACCCCAGGCCCGTTTGTTGTCCGGCGTGGCGTTCGGGATTTCAAAAAGACGAATCGTCTTGCCCGTCGCGCCATCGAGTTGCACGCAACGCTGACCGTTGACCATGAACAGGCTGTTATCGCTGCCCGCCATGTTGCCGGGTTCGTAGGAGCGCTTGAGGCCGGTGCGCATCGCGCCAGGATTTTGCACCTCCCAAAGGAACCGGCCGTTATAGGCGTCGTATGCCATTATGCTTTGATCGCCCTGCACAAAGAGACGTCCGTTAATGGAGATCGGGCCGACCGCGCCGGCATGGCGATTGACCATCTTCTCCGGTCCGGGATCGCCGTACCATAATACGCTCATGCCGTCCTTCACCCGCTTATCGTTATTGCTGGAGGTGTTGGCGGCATTGCCGTACTGGTGCGACCAGGAATCTGCCCCGGGCAGTTTGGCGCGAGTGAGCAACGTCCAATTGCCGCGCGTTTCAATCGTTGCCTTTTCTTCAGTCAGTTTCGTCGCCGTGAGCCACTTGCTGATGTTCTGAGCATCCGCAGATTTTGCGAGTGGGTTGCCGCCCAGGCAAATAACGCCGCCCAGTGGTTTCAAATGTTTCGCGACACGTTCTGCATTCCCGGGAATTTTTCCAGTAAGGAGCAATGAATCGGACACGATGAGGTCGGCGAAATAATTGGCGTAGGGAACGACCTCAAGGTCCAACTGATCGACCGTGATGCGAGTGCCGTAAAGACCGGTTTTCGCGAGTGTGCGGCGCGAGGTTTCGACTTTGGCCGGATCAGATTCTATGCAGTAGATCGTCAATTGAGTTCGCTTGGCGAGTTCGAATGCCAGACGTCCCATTTCGCTCCCGATCACCATGCAAAACCCATCCTTGATACCGGTGTGCTTGATGATTGATTCCGCGGCATTCTGGTAGAGCGCGGAGAGGTTGTCGGTCCGAAACGGATTCGGATTTACTTCAACGCCAAAATTTCCAGGCGGCGAGGACACTCCCGGCTGGCTGAACGAGTAAATCTTTCCTGATGTCGTGCTGACCACCAGATGGCCGTTGGCGGCGGCGAGACCGCGAGCATCGCCATCGACTTTCGATTCCCATGTTGATTTCCCGGTTTCGACATCGATGGTCATGATGGCGCCATTGCCACCGACCACGAGGGTGTTACCCGCAAGGATCATCGAAGATTCGTGAGTGGAAGCGACGCGCCACTTTACGCCGACCGCCTCGTATTTCAGCGTGTCGTATTTCAGCGCCTTCAGTTTGTCGAGTGACGCCTGATAATCCTTGCGACGAGTTTCGTATCTGGCGGAGATGCTGGTCAGTGATTTCGTCGCGGAGGCCACTTCGGCTTCGGCGGTCTTATGTTCCGCCGTGCCGGTCTTTCCAGCGCTGGATAGTTGTTTGAGTTTTGCTTGCGCGGATTTCAGCTTCGATTGAGCACTGCGAACGTTGGCTAAATCCTTCTTTGCCGGATGAGTACGCAGACTCCGGTTCAAGAGGTCAATCTCACCTTCAATTTTGTGCCGCGTGCGGGTGCCTTCGGCATGTTTGACTCGATCAATCGCGACAATTTCCTTGCCGTTGGCCATGTAACCCATGTCATCGGCCAGCGTCATTTGGCGACCGTGAAACCAGCCGAAGCCTGTCTTGCCGCGTTCCTGATCCATTGCCAGAACCTGATGCTCGCCGACCGCATAAATCTGGCCGTCGGCCAGGAAGGCTTCGGTACCGCCAATCTGCCCGCCGGCGGTGGAGCGCCAGCCCGGGCTCGGCTTGTTGAACATTTCGCCGGTAGCTTTCCGGAACGCGGCAGAGAGCGCGCGGCCAGACGGGACAAACAGCGTTTCCTTCGAAGCGAGCATGTAGCCCTGCGGGGTAAAATCGTTACGACCCGCATCCTTTTGACTGAGCGCATCATTGCGCCAGATGACTTTGCCGGTGTCGGCATTGACGGCGTAGAGGTAAACGTTCTCGTGCGGAAAGGTTCCCGCGCCAAAATAGGCGATGCCGTCGTCGATGAGAACGCTGCTGCGGATCGGCCAACGGGAAATCATTCTGCCGCGGGCGAGAATGCGTTCGTCGTGGGGTCCGGCTCGGAGTTTCCAAATCAGCTTGCCGTTGGACGCGTTGAGGCAATAGGCCACGCCATCGTCGGAACCGACATAGAGTTTGCCGTTGGCGACGGTGGGCGCGAGACGAATCGGGCCATCGGTGAAAAAGCTCCACTGCTCGCGACCGGTCGAGAGATCGACGCAATAGACCCGGTGATCGACCGAGGAACCGAAATAGGCACGCGGGCCGACTATGGCGACATTAAGCACATCGTCGAAGCGGACGCGTCGGCGTTGTTCAAGTCCTTCCATGAGTTTGCCGTCGTCGAAATCCGGCCAGGCATGAATCGGCGGCGTCGGTGTCGAGTAAACCCAGCGCTCGGTCAACGGCGTGCCGAGCGATTCAGTGGTGGCGCCGACACGACTGTTGTCGTGCATGTAGGTCGGCCAATCCGCTGTGGCGAGAACGCCAGACGCGATAAGGGTGAAAATGAGAGGGACTGGATGCCGTGGCACATTCATGATCATACGATAAGTTTTCTGATTAGCGATGAAGTGGTCGCTCTGGGGCAGCCCGGTTTATTCCAGCATTGCCGGATTCCGGCAATCAAAATGTAACGCCGTGAATCAGATTGCTAACCACAAAAGGCACCAAGGACACATAGTAAAGAAATCTGCTCTGCGTTCTTTTTCCCGGATTCCGACAATTCGCGGAATTGGAGCGAATGAAATATACGGGACACGGACGCTGACACGGCGGATTTCCGTCACGACTCCCCCCTTGCTTTGATGGCCACAATGATTACTTTTAAGAATTGTGCGTCCAACGTCATCTGGTTTAATAACCCGACCCGAACAAGCCGCCGTACGGTTGGCGCAGCTTGCGACACACATGAAGCCAAGAATGATCCTTAAAACCCGTTACTGGTTGATGCTGTTGGCGTTGTGCCTTGTCGCGACACCTTCTGCTCAGGCCTGTACGATTCCTGTATTCCGATATGCACTGGACCGCTGGAGCGCGGATCATTTTTCGCTCGACGTCCCGGAATCGTTGCGAACCAAACTGGACTCGATTCTTGGACCTCTCCAAAATCATCGCAGTATCAACATTCGCATCAACCCGTCGCTGGGGGAGGAAGCGGGTGGAAAATGTCGTTTAGTCGCCCCGGCAAACCGCGAGGCACCCGTGTGGTCTGGCGAACTGACCGAGGCGAATCTCAAGCTTCTGACGGAATCCCCGGGGCGAACGGAGATTCTGAAACGCATTGTCGCCGGAGAATCGGGCGTTTGGGTGATGGTGGAGAGTGGTGATAAAACCAAAGACGACACCGCTGCTGAAAAGCTCATGAAGCGACTCAAGTATTTAAATTCCGTCGCGACCATTCCGCCGCAGGACCCGTTTGATCCCGAGAGTCAACTTGGCCCGGGGCCAAAGTTGCGCGTGGAATTTTCACTCCTGCGCCTGAAAAGTTCTGATCCAGCGGAGTTGCCTTTTCTGAGGATGCTGGCCGGACCCAAGTCTGCCGAGCTCGTCGGCGGCAAAGAATCCTACGTCGCTCCCGTATTTGGTCGCGGCCGCGTTTTGGGCGTCTGGAAAACGTCCGAAGTCCTCGATGAAGATGTGGATGACCTTTGCTTGTTTCTCCTCGGTGCCTGCTCGTGTCAGGTGAAACAACAGAACCCCGGCTGGGACCTGTTGATGGCCGCCGATTGGGATGCGGAATTGATGAAGGCACAGGAGCGCATGGAGGCCGAAAAAGATCCGGAAGCATTGCCGAAGCTCGAGGAAATCACCGTGCCACAACCAGAGGTGGTCAAGATCAGCGGGAAAAAATCTCCCGCGACAAATTCTCCGACCAGCGAAACGAATGCCCGGGCCAATATCGCAGCCGCTCCAGAAACCGCACCCGCCGCGAATGCCGCTCCCGTCGTTTCGTCGCGCAAATGGATGATTATCGGATCGGTAGTTCTGTTGATATTAGGTGGCCTGTTCATGTGGCCAACGCGCCCGAATTAATTATGAAAAAGTTTGCTGCCCTCTTAATTTGCCTTGCGATCGGACTTGCTGCGATCGCGATCTTCCACAAGGAAAGTACACCGTCCCCCATCTCCGGAAGTAAGTCGCTGACGGTTTATTGCGCGGCGGGCATAAAGAAACCGGTGGAAGCGGTCGCGAAAAAATACCGCGAAGAATTTGGCGTTGAGGTGCAACTGCAATACGGCGGCACGGGCACCTTGTTAAGTCAGATTCGCGTGGCCAAGCGGGGTGACGTTTTCATCGCCGCCGACGATGGGTCGGTTAAAGACGCGCAAAAGTTTGGAGCTGTGAATGAGGTCGTGCAACTGGCCCTGCAATATCCGGTGATTGCGGTGGCGTCCGGCAACCCGAAGCAGATCAAGAGTGTCAAAGACCTGTTGCGGGATGACGTGAAGGTGGCCATCGCCAATCCGGAGGCCGCCAGCATTGGCAAGATCACCAAACGCGCGATGGGCGCCGATTGGGAAGCCTTGGAGAAAAACGTGGCGGTAATGAAGCCGACGGTGACCGAGATTACCGCCGACCTGACTATCGGTGCCGTGGACGCTGCGGTGGTGTGGAATTCCACCGTACCGCAATTCAAGGGCGTTGAAGCGATTAAAGTGCCGGAATTCAACGACCACACCGAGCACGTCAGCGCGACCATTCTGACCGCCAGTACTCAACCGACTGCCGCGCTGCATTTTGCCCGTTATCTCGTCGCGCCGGAAAAGGGTGGAGCGATCTTCAAGGAGAAGGGTTTTGATCCGGTAGAAGGTGACAAATGGGCTGACCGGCCGGAAATGATTCTATTCAGCGGAGGGGTAAATCGACCGGCAGTGGAGGAATTGTTGCACGAGTTTGCCGAACGCGAAGGAGCTGATCTATCCACTGTTTTCAACGGCTGCGGCATCCTGTGCGCCTCGATGAAAGCCATGACGAATTCCGCCCACCCCAAGTTTCCGGACGCCTATTACGCCTGCGACCTCTGCTTTGTGCCGCCGGTGGCGAAGCACTTTCCTGTATCCGTCATGCTGACCGAAACGGAAATCGGCATCGTGGTTCAGAAAGGGAATCCGAAAAATATCAAAACAATGGCCGACCTTGCCCAGCCAAAGCTGCGGGTCGGGCTGTGTAACGCCGAGCAATCCACTCTCGGTTTCATGACGCGCGCTATGCTGAAGGCGTCCGCGCTGTTCACCGGCATCCAGAAAAACGTATCGGTCGAAGTACCGACCGCGGATTTTCTCATCAACCAGATGCGCGCCGGCGGACTCGACGCGGCAATTGTTTACAAGGTGAACTACCAGTTGCAGGAGCAGCATCTGGACTACCTGCCGATCAAGCACGAAGGCGCGAAAGCCGTGCAACCATTCGCTATCCGCGGAAATTCGCCAAACAAACAACTCGCCGGACGATTGCTCGCGCTGATGTTGAAGAACCGGAAGAAGTTCGAGGAATCCGGCTTCACCTGGCGCGGCGACGAGCCACCCATCAAGAGTGCGGATATCGTGCTCCCCGAGTTTCTCAAGCCGAAGGCGGATTGACGGGAAGCAACGTAGAGGGAGCGCGGAATTTATTCCGCAGAAACGTGGATTTTCCAATCCGTTCGCGAAGTATCAAATCGGGTGTTCTGACATACTTGACGGTGTCGGTTTCGGACCCGGCGGATTGCCGGAACGAATTCGGCGTTCGACTGCCGACTGAAGATTCGGAATAGCGCTGTTCTCCGCACGCCCAACGTTTTTTGGCGAGCCGCCAAAAACAACAGGCCGGCGGCCTGTGCTCCCCGTCGCTCCGTTGGCTTCGCTTTCAACTGTTCAAAATCGTCGGTCGCCCATTCCATCATTGACCACTTCGGTGCGGATTCGGAATGCTCCGTGCCGCTATGAGTCAGCACGAACTCGCCGGAAAACCGGCGCCCCTCGAACGATTGGTCAATCTCCCCCGCCTTGTTTCCGCCTATTACACCGGCAGGCCAGACCCCGCCGAGCCAGGCCATCTCGTGTCCTTCGGCACCTCGGGCCATCGTGGTTCGTCGCTCAAGAGCACGTTCACCGAATCGCACATCCTCGCCATCACGCAGGCGCTCGTCGAATACCGGATCGCGCAGGGTTTCTCGGGTCCGTTATATCTTGGGATGGACACGCATGCGCTGTCCGAATCGGCATTTCGGACAGCGGTCGAAGTCTTCGCCGGCAACGGAGTGACGGTGCGCATCCAGGCGGGCCTCGGATACACTCCCACGCCCGTCGTGTCGCACGCCATCCTCGCGTTCAATCGCGGCAAAACCTCCGGCCTCGCCGATGGCGTGGTCATCACCCCGTCGCACAATCCACCCGAAGACGGTGGCTTCAAGTATAACGGTCCGAATGGCGGCCCGGCAGACACCGACACGACGACCACCGTTCAGAATCGCGCGAACGAAATTCTGCGCGATGGGTTGAGCGCGGTGAAACGCGTTCCGTTCGAGCAGGCGCTCAAGGCCGCGACGACCGAGGAGTTTGATTACATCACTCCCTACGTGAACGACCTCGAAAACGTCATCGACATGGCCGCCATCAAGTCGGCGGGATTGAAGATCGGTGTGGACCCGATGGGCGGCGCCGGCATCGGCTTTTGGGATCCGATTGCGGAGCGATACGGCTTGAACCTGACCGTGGTCAACCGCGCCGTCGATGCCACGTTCCGATTCATGACCCTCGACAGGGATGGCAAGATTCGCATGGATTGCTCGTCGCCGTACGCGATGGCCGGACTGATCAAACTCAAGGATGACTTCGACATCGCCTTCGGCAATGACCCGGATTTCGACCGGCATGGCATCGTGACGAAGACCGGTGGATTGATGAACCCGAACCATTACCTCGCGGTCGCCATCAACTACCTGTTTCAAAATCGCGACGGCTGGCGCAAGGACGCGGCCATCGGCAAGACGCTCGTGTCCAGTTCGATGATTGATCGCGTTGCGAAGTCGCTTGGTCGCACGCTGGCCGAAGTGCCGGTCGGTTTCAAATGGTTCGTCGATGGCCTCGTCGATGGCTCCTATGGTTTCGGCGGCGAGGAAAGCGCGGGCGCATCATTCCTCCGCAAGGACGGTACCGTCTGGACGACCGACAAGGACGGCATCATTCTCGATTTGCTGGCGGCGGAAATCACCGCGAAAACCGGTTTGGATCCGGCGCAGCAATATCAACAGCTTGAAGCAGGGTTTGGCAGCCCGGTTTATGAGCGCATGGACGCGCCGGCCGACGCGAAGCAGAAGGCGGCCTTGAAAAACCTGTCACCCGAACAGGTCACCGCCACCGAGTTGGCCGGTGAACCCATCACCGCCAAGCTCACGCATGCGCCGGCGAATGGCGCGGCGATTGGCGGCTTGAAGGTCGTCACGGAAAACGGCTGGTTCGCCGCCCGTCCCTCCGGCACCGAGGATGTTTACAAGATCTACGCCGAAAGTTTCAAAGGCGGAGAGCACCTCAAACAGATTCAAACCGAGGCGAAAGACATCGTCGCGTCGGTGTTGTAGGCCGGGTGCCCTCACCCGGCGATGGTGTGCAACCACGTCGTTGCGCCGGGTGAGGGCACCCGGCCTACCGGAATGTCCACGCTTTAACATCAGCAGTTGGAGCTCCGTGCTCCCTCACGGCCCGTAGCGCAGGCGTCTCGCCTGCAAAACCCGCTCTTTTGAAAATCGCAGCGACCGAAGAATCTGAAATCTGCCCGGCATGGCGAGAGCCGGATGCAGGCAGGATGCCTGCGCTACGATTCGGAGCCACCCGGCGCTCCGGCGAGAACAGTGCGCTCACTTCGTTCCATTGCGTTTGTTCCGGTTTGTTGAAATATTGACGGCAATCCGTCCGTCGAGGACTTGACGAACCGAATCATGCAAGCAGCCCTTCAATCTCCTGCGCCCGCCTCTTGGGGGCGTCGATTCGCCGCACTGCTTTGCTTCACGCTCTCGCTCGCCGATACTTCATTTGTCGCCGCCGAAGATTCGGGAATAGATTTTTTCGAGAACCGCATCCGGCCGTTGCTGATCGAGAATTGTTTCGAATGCCACAGCGGTTCGTCGGCCAAAAGCGGTCTGCGACTCGATACGCGCGACGGCTGGCTCAAGGGTGGCAAACGCGGCCCCGCGATTGTGGAAGGCGATGCGGATGCCAGCCTGCTCGTCAAGGCCGTGTCGGGAAATGACCCCGACCTGCGCATGCCGAAAGACGGCGAACCGTTGAGCACCGCGCAAATCGCCGACTTGCGCGCGTGGATCAAATCGGGCGCTCCGGCGCCCACGATGGGCGGCAAGTATGATCCCCCGCTTGCGTCGGCCGCGAAGGTGAAAACCCATTGGGCCTTTCAACCCATTCGCAAGCCATCACTTCCCGTGGTTGCCAGTGGCGGCTGGTCCCGGACGCCGGTCGATCATTTCGTGCTGGCAAAAATGGAGGCGGCGAATCTTTCACCTTCGCCCGAGGCCTCGCGCCGCACGCTCATTCGCCGACTGTATTTCGATCTCGTCGGTATTCCTCCGACGTTCGTCGAAGTCGAACGATTTGCCCGGGACGCCGGTCCGCGCGCGTATGAGGAGCTGGTCGAGCGGCTGCTGGCCAGTCCGTTGTACGGCGAACGCTGGGGCCGCCACTGGCTGGACGTGGCGCGGTATTCGGACACAGCCGGCTATCGCGAAGTCGGCAAGCAGCGGCGTTATCCCTACAGCTACACGTATCGCGATTACGTGATTCGATCGTTCAACGAGGATCTGCCGTTCGATCAATTCGTCCGGGAACAACTTGCTGCCGACATGCTGGTGAAGGGCGGCGACAAACGCGCATTGGCCGCGATGGGATTTCTGACGCTTGGCCCAATCTTCATTGACGCGATCGAGCTCGTCATCGACGACCGCATCGACGTGGTGACCCGCGGCCTGCTCGGCCTGAGCGTGCAATGCGCCCGTTGCCACGATCACAAATACGATCCCGTTCCCACCGAGGATTACTATTCGCTCTACGGCGTGTTCGCGAGCGCGACCGAGCCGAAGGAACAACCGTTGCTCGGCATCGAACCGCAACCGGCTCTTTACCGGGACTACCTCGCGGAGCAAGCGCAGCGCCGGAAGGACTACGAGGATCTTCGCGCGGCCGAACTTGAAAAGGCGCTTCATCGCATCCGGCGTCACTCCGGGCATTACTTGCTCGCCGTCCATGAACGGCCGTCGCTTCCGAAGGACAAAGAAGAACGGGCGAACTGGTTTCGCCTGCGACGTGTCCATCCGCGCGTCTTTCCGCAATGGGTGAAATTGCTCGAGAAACTGACCGGTAAATATCATCCCATCCTCACGCCGTGGATGGAATACGCCGGGTTGAAACCCGCTGAGTTCGGGGCGCGGTCATCCGAGCTTGCGGCGGAATACCGCGCCGCTGATACGTCATCCCCGAAACTCAACGCGGAGATCGCGCGGATGTTTGCCGGCGAACCGCCAAGGTCCATGCGCGATCTTGCTGATCGTTACAACGCCGTGTTCGACCGTTGCGACACGACTTGGCCGCAGTCAGATGCCTCCCGCGAAGCCATCCGGCAGTTCCTTCGCGCGCCCGAGTCGCCTGCCACCGCGCCGGAATCCGAACACGACACGTTGCTGCAACTCGTCCGCGAGCCGCTCAACATCGCCCGCGCGCGCATCGAGGCATTGGACGGCGAGCATCCCGGCGCACCCGCCCGCGCGATGGCCTTGGTGGACAAGCCCAGGCTGCACGACCCGCAGGTCTTTTTGCGCGGGAACATCCGCACGCGAGGGGCGGCCGTGCCGCGGCAGTTTCTCGGCTACTTCGCCGGTCCCGATCGCACGCCGTTTGAGCACGGCAGCGGACGGCTCGAACTGGCCGAGGCCATCGTTCATCCGGAAAATCCGCTGACCGCGCGCGTCCTGGTCAACCGCGTCTGGATGCATCACTTCGGCAAACCGCTGGTTTCCACGCCGAGCGATTTCGGAACCCGCGCCGATCCGCCGACGCATCCCGGACTGCTCGACTGGTTGGCCGCCGACTTCCGCGATCACGGCTGGTCCATCAAGCGATTGCACCGGTCGATGGTGAATTCTACCGCCTATCGGCAGGACAGTCGGGATCGTCCAGAGGCGACGAAGCGCGATCCGGAGAATCACCTGGTGTGGAAGATGAACCGTCGGCGTCTTGAGTTTGAGCCGATGCGTGACGCGATGCTCGGCGTGGCCGACCGCCTCAATCTCACCCAAGGGGGATTGTCCTTCAACGTGACCACCAACAAACTGATTCCGCGCCGGACGGTCTATGCGTATATCGATCGCGCCGATTTGCCGGGACTGTTCCGCGCGTTTGACTTCGCCCCGCCGGACACGTCGGTGCCCAATCGCTTTGAGACCACCGTGCCGCAACAGGCGTTGTTCATGATGAACAGTCCATTTTTGGAACAGGTGGCGGCCACGATTGCTGACCGTTCGCACGAAGCGGCCGCCAATGAAACGGATCGGATCCGATTCCTGTTTCAATCCGTTCTCCAACGACAACCGACCCGGCCGGAAGAGCGCGAGGCGCTGGCATTTGTCAACCGCCCGACATCCCCGGCGGCGCGAACGGAAGGACCCGCCTGGCAATATGGAGTGGGCGACCTCGATGTGCAGACGGGCAAGGTGCGCGACTTTCGACCCTTCCCGCATTTCACCGGCGACAGTTGGCAGGGCGGCCAGGGAAAGCTCGATCCGGTTTTCAAATACGCGCGCCTCACGCCGGATGGCGGACATCCCGGGCCGAACGCGAAGATGGACACAATTCGCCGGTGGCGCGCGCCGTACGATGGGGTGATTCAGATTGACGGTCGGCTGTCGCACCAAAGTCGCGGCGGCGACGGCGTGAATGGCTACATCGCGCCCGAACGCGGCGGCATCATCTGGCGCGGAACGGCGGAACGAAGTGGGGTTGATTCAGTGGTCGAAGGTCTCAGAGTTTCGGCCGGTGACCATTTGGATTTCGTGGTCGGCTGCCGACAGAATCACAACGGCGACACATTTTTCTGGCAGCCGCGCATTGAGTATCGGGAAGTGAAATCAAACGCTTCCGTCAACCCGCGCAGAATCTGGAGCGCCTTCGCTGACTTCGGTGGGATTCCCGAAAAGCCCCCCGCACCGCCCAATCCGTGGGCGCAATACGCGCAGGTGCTGCTGCTCTCCAACGAGTTTCTGTTTGTGGATTGAACCACGCACAGGTCTGACACGGCGGATTCCACAACCTACGGGGAGCACGCCCCGCCTCGGGCGTTGTCTTTTGCGCCCCCGCCAAAGACCGGAGAGGTGATTGGCCAGCCACGTCGATGGGATTCCTATCGGACACGGTTCTTTTCGCGCCAGGCATGAGGGGCCTTCCGCGAGGGCTCGGAAGGCGACGCCCGAGGCGGGCGTGCTCCCCGGGACATTGGTGCCGCGACAACCTTTCTCGCAGGTATTGTTCGAACGCGGGATGAAACATAAAGAAAACGAATGAAGCATAGCTTTGGTGTCTCCGCTATCGCTCTGAATCAAAGCTATGCTTCATTCGGTAGGCCAGTCATCGCTTCACCCGCCGAAACGGCTCTGAACCCATGCGGAGACTCCCATCAGGATCAATCGTAATGGGAAACGATCTACCGGAGCTGGGAGTAACTGTAATATTAGTATCGGCTACCGAATAGGTGCCCTGAATGACCTGGCCGCCAGCCGTAGCAATCTCAATCGATGTGCCGGTGATCTCAATGCGTGACTTGGCCAGCTCCACCAGCGTTGGATCAGCAGGAGGTGAAGTGGGCAGAGGACAGGGCTGATTCATCTGGAAGAGGAAACAGTTCAAGGGCAAGGCTGGGACGAAA